>JAKSBL010000063.1 GCA_022361115.1 Spirochaetota bacterium
ATTAATAATATGGTTGTAGGTGTATCAGAAGGTTACCAGAAAAAGTTAGAAGTTATAGGAACAGGTTATAAAGCAAATGTTCAAGGACAAAAATTAGTTTTAAACCTGGGTTATTCTCATCCTATTGAGTATGCCATTCCTCAAGGTATAACTATCACAGTTGAAGATAACACTAAAATAAGTATTGCAGGAATTGATAAACAAGTTGTTGGTCAAGTTGCTTCAAATATCAGAAAATTTAGATTGCCTGAGCCATACAAAGGTAAAGGTGTAAAATACGCAGATGAAGTTATTAAGAGAAAAGCTGGTAAGGCAGCCAAATAATTAGATAGAAGGTGAATATCATATGGATAAAATTGCATTAAAACTGAAACGACGAGTACGAAGAAAAAAAAGTATACGTAAAAAAGTATTTGGTACAGCAAAAAAACCGCGATTGTCTGTATATAAAAGTAATCGTTATATTTATATTCAAGCGATAGATGATACAAAAGGGAATACAATTGCATCAATGTCCAGTTTAAAGATCAATAATTGTGTAAATAAAGATACTTGTGCCAAAATTGGTGCAGAATTTGCAAAGAAACTCAAGGCAAAAAAAATAGATACTGCAGTATTTGACCGAAATGGATTTTTATATACTGGTAGAGTAAAAGTATTAGGTGATACAATTAGAGAAAACGGAATTAAGATCTAATAAGGATGATATAATGGCTGAAATGATGAATGATTTTGAAAATGAAGTAAACTATCAAGAAAGAATTATTAAATTAAGTAGAGTTGCAAAGGTTGTAAAAGGGGGAAGACGATTTAGTTTTTCAGCCTTAGTTACAGTAGGCGATCAAAATGGTAATGTTGGTATTGGTTTTGGGAAAGCAAATGAAGTAACAGATGCTATTTCTAAAGCAAGCCAAAATGCAAAAAAGAATTTACAAAAAATCTTTTTAACCAGAAAGAAAACCGTACCCCATGAGATTATTGGACGATTTAAAGGTTCAAAAGTTATTATTCGACCTGCTACTCCTGGTACTGGTATCATTGCTGGTGGTGCTGTACGTTCTATTATGGAAGTAGCTGGATTTAATGATGTTCTGGCCAAGGTTGTTGGTTCAAAAAATCAGTTAAATGTTACCAAAGCAACTATGAATGGTTTACTAGCAATTAGAAATATCAAAAATGTAGCCAGTCGACGTGGCAAGAAAATGACCGATTTATTCTAAATAAATTTATTCAGAAATACATTTGTAATGTGAAATGATAGATCGAGGTGAAGAAAATGAGTAAAATACAGATAAAACTAGTAAGATCAAGAAGTGGTAGAAAACAAGACCAGATTGGTACATTAAATGCTTTGGGGTTGAGAAAGATTAATCAAGTTCGTGAACATGATGATAATCCAGTGATCAGAGGAATGGTCTTTAAAGTTAAACATATGGTTGAAGTAACTGAAGCAAAGTAAGCCAGGTATTGTTAGAAAGGAAAAGGATAGGATAATGAATAGATTACAGCCTGCAAAAGGAATGATCAAAAAAAGTAAACGAGTAGGTCGTGGTCCCGGTTCTGGAATGGGAAAAACTTCAACTCGCGGTCATAAAGGTCAGAAATCACGTTCTGGTGGTGGTGTTAGACCTGGATTTGAAGGTGGACAAACTCCTATTTTTAGACGATTGCCTAAAAGAGGATTTACAAACTACCGTTTTAAAGAGAATTATAATGAAATCAATGTTTCTTTCTTAAATTGTTTCGAAGATGGAGATAAAGTAGATCGAGAAAAACTGAGTGAAAAAGGTTTACTTTCCAATAATAAACGATTAAAGATCAAGATTCTTGGTAACGGTGATTTAAAGAAGAAATTAGAAGTTACTGCAGATAAATTTAGTAAATCAGCTAAAGAAAAAATTGAAAAAGCTGGTGGTAAAATTATAGAGTTAAAAAAAAGTAATGAAGAAGCTGCGGAAGAAAAAAAAGCTGAAGTTACTGAAGTAAAAAAAGAAAAAGCAGAAAAAAAAGAAAAAAAATCAAATGAAAATGCTGAACCCGTTCAGGATGAAAAAAAGGATAAATAATGGCTAATAGTCTAGTTAATATAGTAAGAATTAAAGAACTGAGAGAAAGAATTCTTTTTACTATATTCATATTAATCATATATCGAATCGGTGCCCAGATACCTGTTCCAGGTATTGATTTTTCTGAATTAAAACTTTATTTACAAGCATCTAGTTCAGATAGCGGAAACCCTTTTTTTGAGTATTTTAATTTTTTTGCAGGTGGGGCTTTTGCTAATCTGTCAATATTTGCTTTAGGTATTATGCCTTATATTACAACATCAATTATTTTCCAGTTATTGATGTTTATTATACCTTCTTTAAAGAAATTGTCAGAAGAAGAAGGCGGAAGAAGAAAAATAACACAGTACCAAAGACTGGTAACTGTTCCTGTTTGTTTTTTACAAAGTTTTATTACTATCCAATTTATTAATAGTAATATTCCTGATGAAGTTATTGCTATGGATAATAAACTTTTCTTTTTCATAACAACTATTTTTGTAACAACTACCGGAACGTTAGTTCTTATGTGGTTGGGAGAAAGAATTACTGATAAAGGAATAGGAAATGGTATATCTTTAATCATCTTTGCAGGAATTGTTGCACGAATACCTGGTGCTTTTAAACAGCTAATTGATAAAGTACAAATGGGTGATTTAGATATTCCTATTGTTCTTTTTATCTTGATTATGTTTGTTTTTATCATTTCCCTGGTAATTTATGAACAACAAGGACAAAGAAAAATACCAGTAAATTATGCTAAAAGAATTGTGGGAAGGAAAGTTTATGCTGCCCCCAGTTCATATTTACCATTAAAAATTAATCCATCAGGAGTTATTCCAATTATTTTTGCGAATTCATTAATTATGTTTCCGGCAGTAATTGGAAGATTGCCATTTTTGGCTAATGCTGGCTGGATGGAGAGCTTAGCCCGCTTTTTCAAACAAGACGGTGTACCATATTTAACTGTATACTCATTATTAATTATTTTCTTTGCATATTTTTATACGCAAATACAGTTAAATCCAATTGAAATTGCTAAAAACATACGGGAAAATGGTGGTTCAATACCAGGAGTACCCGTAAATAAAGTGGAAGAATATTTAACCAGAGTATTAAATCGTATTGTATTACCTGGTTCAATCTTTTTAGCCTTTATTGCAATAATACCTACTATAATTATCAATTTGATACCTGACTTTCCTGCAAGTTTTGCATTTTTATTAGGTGGAACATCATTGATTATTATTGTCGGTGTAGATTTAGATACAATGAGTCAGATTGAAAGTCATTTAAAAATGCACCACCAAGACGGTCTGGTAAAAAAAGGAAGAATTCGATCAAGAAATTTTTAAATTGAGGACAGGAAACATGAAAGTACGAGTAAGTGTAAAACCAATTTGTGACAAATGTAGAGTTATTCGGCGGAAAGGTGTAATTCGCGTAATCTGTGAAAATAAAAGACACAAACAAAGACAGAAGTAAGTGAGGAGAAGATAGTATGGCACGTATTGTCGGTGTAGATTTACCAAATAAACCAATTGAAATTGCATTAACATATATTTATGGAATCGGTAGAACCACAGCAATTGAAATTTGTAACAAAGCAAAAATTAAGCTGGGAGTTCGAGCAAATGATTTATCTGAAGGTGAAATAAATGAAATCAGAAAAATCATTGAAAACAGTTATACAGTAGAAGGTCGTTTAAGAACTGTAGTTCAAATGAATATTAAACGTCTAATGGATATTGGATGTTATCGTGGATTACGACATAGAAGAGGTTTACCTGTTAATGGACAACGATCTAGAACGAATTGTCGGACCAGAAAAGGTAAAAGAAAAACTGTTGCTGGAAAAAAAGGTAAAAAATAAGATCAGGTGAATGTTAAACTGACTGTGATAATATAGAATATATAAGGAGAAAAAATTGGCTGCAAAATCAACATCCAAAGGTAAAACAAAATCAAAAACCAAGAAAAAAGAAAAAAAAGTAATTGGTTCCGGTAAAGTATTTATTCAAGCTTCCTTTAACAATACAATAGTAACTGTTACAGATAAAATGGGCAATACATTAGCCTGGTGTTCAGCTGGATCTTTATCAGGATTTAGAGGGGCAAAAAAATCTACCCCTTTTGCTGCTCAGCTGGTTGCAGAAACTGCAGCTAAAAAAGCTATAGATAACTATGGTTTGAAAGATATAGAAGTTTATGTAAAAGGTCCTGGTGTAGGCCGAGAATCAGCTGTTCGTTCTTTAGATAATGCTGGTTTACAGATCACAATGATTAAAGATATTACTCCAGTACCTCACAATGGATGCCGACCAAAGAAACGTAGAAGAGTATAGGATTAAGGAGAAGATAAATGGCAAGAAACAGAAGCCCTAAAGGAAAAGTTGTCAGAAGATTTGGTGCAAATATTTTTGGTAATCCAAAATATGATCGATTATTAAAGAAAAAGCCATATGGACCAGGTAAAAGCTCTTTAAGAAGAAAAAAACAATCTGTATATGGACAACAATTGAATGAAAAACAAAAAATGAAATTGATGTACGGTGTTTTAGAGCGCCAGTTTAGACGATATTTTGAAATAGCAAACCAGAAAAAAGGTGTAACTGGTGAAAACTTAATCCAGATCTTAGAAACAAGATTAGATAATATAGTTTATAGAATGCGATTTGCTTCAACCAGAAGTCAAGCACGCCAGTTAGTTTTGCATAAGCATGTTGAAGTCAATGGCAAAATAGCTGGTATCCCTTCTTACCAGGTTAAAATTGGTGATGTAATATCTGTAAAAGAAAAAAGCAAAAATTTAAAGATTGTTTTAGAGTCTTTAAAAATGGCTGGATCACAAGGTATATATCCATGGTTAGAAGTTGATGTTGATAACAAATCAGGTACAGTAAAACAAATTCCACGAAAAAGTGAAGTTACTGACTTAAAAGATGTTAATGAACAATTAGTAGTTGAGTTGTATTCTAAATAAGATTAACTCTTTCTACAGTATAAATAAAAAAATAAGAACAAATAGAATAATTATTATCAGGAATGATAGGAGTTTATTGTGAATCAAAATTTGTTGATTAAAGGTTTTAAAAAACCCAAAAATATTGTTTATGATAAAGATGAAATAACTCCTAATTATGGAAAATTTACCATTCACCCTTTTGAAAGAGGGTTTGGATATACTATTGGTAATGTATTTCGTAGAGTTTTGTTGTCTTCCATACCAGGCTTTGCCATTACAGCTATGAGAATTGAAACTTGGGATAAAGATGGTAATCAAGTGGTATTGCCTTCTCAGTTTCATCCCATACCTGAAGTTAAAGAAGAAACTTTTGAAATTATTAATAATTTAAAAGGATTAAAAGTCAGGTTACTGGAAGATATTGAATCAAAAACTATAAAAATAGAAAAAAATGGTGCTGGAGAAATAACTGGCGCTGATTTAGTAGTTGATGATACGATTGAAGTAGTTAATCAAGATCAACATATTATGACTTTCTCAGAAAATGCAAATATCTCTATTGAGTTTCAAATTGACTTAGGAAGAGGATATGTAGATGCAGAGAGTCAGGAAGAATATATTGAAACCATTGATACTATTCCTATTGATGCAATTTTTAGTCCTATTGAAAAGATCAAATATGAAGTAACTAATACACGTATTGGTCAACGTTCAGATTATGACAAGCTGATTTTTGAGATTTGGACGGATGGTACCATATCACCAGAAGATGCACTGGGAATTGCTGCGAAAATATTAACTGAACATTTTCAAATCTTTATCAATTTCAAAATTCCTGTACTGGATGAGGAAACGGAAGAACAGGATGAGGATGAAGAGCTCAGAGAAATATTACAAACTCCAGTAGATGAATTAGAATTATCAGTACGGGCTTCTAATTGTTTAAGAAGTGAAAATATTAGAACCATTGCTGATTTAATTAGCCGATCAGAAGATGATATTTCAAAAATTAAACATTTTGGTAAAAAATCTTTAACAGAAATAAAAGAGAAATTAGTACGTTATAAATTATCATTTGGTATGAAAGACGTTGCGAGCAGAGTATTAAACAAAAAAATGTAGTTGTAGGAGTAGACAATGCGACACCTAAAATCTTTTAATCCTTTAAATAGAAACAAAGCACACAGACGAGCTCTATACAGAAATATGGCAGAAGCTCTTTTTACACATGAAAGAATCAGAACCACACAAGCAAAAGCTAAAGAAATTCGTCGTATAGCAGAAAAACTGATTACTAAAGCAAAAGTACGAAATTTACATAATATTCGTATGGTAAACCGATTAATTAAAGATAAAAAAGTTTTAATGAAGCTTTTTGATGAAATAGCCCCACGATATACTGATCGACCTGGAGGTTATACAAGAGTCATTAAACTCAACCGACGAAAAGGTGATGGAGCAGAAATGGCTTATTTAGAGTTAGTTGAAGAATCAGTTGCCCCTGCTAAAGGTAAAAAGAAAAAGAAAAAACAAAAAAAAGCAGCTGAAGCTCCAAAAGCTGAAGCTAAAAAAGATGAAATCGTTGAAGCTGAAAAAGAAGAAAAAGCAGAAGCAAAAGAAGAACCAAAAAAAGAAGAAGCTAAAGAAACTAAAGCTGAAAAAGATGAAGTAAAGCAAGAAGCTAAAAAAGAAGAAAAATCTGCAGAAGAAGCTAAAACTGATGATGCTAACAAAGAAGAAAAAGAATAAACTAATTAATGCTTAATATGAAAAATATAAGAGGACTCTTTTTAGAAAAGAGTCTTTTTTTATTTCTTTTCTCATCGATTATTCATTTTATTTTACTCATCTATTTTATTGTTTCATTTTCAGAAGACCTATATATCCTTTTTATCTATGAATTGGTTTTTTTTCTCATTTTTTGTCAACTCAAAGTGAATAGAATCTATCGAATTATAGTTATTGCTTTTATTTTTTTTGTTTTAAATCTTTTTTTTAATGAAGGTAAAATTATTTTTGAGTTTTCCTGGATAAAAATTACTCAAGCAGGTTTAGATGCTGCTGTTGAAAAAAGTTTTTTTATTCTTATACTTTTTTGTTTTTCTTTTAATCATTTTTTTATCAATAAAAACTTTCTTTTACCACATACTTATCAGTTTGATAAAAATCTGTTTATACTTAGTATTCATTATTTTTTTATTTTGTTAGATCTAGCATTTGAAAAAAAAATACGAAGTCTATTGATTAGAATTATAAGAATATATCGAAGAAGACCTGTCTATCAAATAGAACAGCCACAAGAAAAAATTAATTCCAAATATTATATCTATCAATTATTGCTGTTTTTGCCTATTACATTATTGTTATTCAAAAATGTGATGCATTAAATGATCTATTTTTACTCCCTGATCTAATAGATTTTTCAGTAAAGGTTTTATGGTTTGATTATTACTATTTATAAAATCCTTCCATTTATTTTTAAGAGTATCAGTTTTTATTTTTGGATATTGAAAATTAAGAATATTGTTTCTAGTTAGATTTATATTATCAAGAAAGGTATTTAAGCAATTAATTTTCTTAAAACTTATGAATGGAGATTGACTTAAAGAATATAAATTTTCAAAAACCGTTTCAGATTGATAATGATGAAAAAGCTGGGTTGTTTTCCAATTGACTTTTTCTTGAATATAGTTATTTCGATAAAAAAACTCACTATCAAAAGTATTTTCAGTTTTAAAAAAATGACCATGAATTAATTTATAATCTAATTGATAGGTATACTGACTATAACTCTGATAAAGGTAATTTGCATAATCAATTCCAACAGTAATAATTGGAATATTGGAGAAATAATTACTAAAAAAAGCTATCATGGAACCACCAATGTTACGTGATTGAGATGAAAGCTTTTTTTGCTGAAAACCTAGATAATTGAAAAAATTATTAAAAGGATACTCTGAAAAAAGCAATGTTTTTGGTAATGCTATACTGGCCAAGGGTGATATTGTATCTATGAATAATCTGGTTTTTTTTATCTGATTTGTATCATCAGTAAAATGATAAAAAGAATATGGGCTGGCATCATATGAAAAAACAGAATCCGGGACTATTTTATGTTTGATAAGAATTGGATAACTTGTGTCAGTAGCTGCAATATATAATTCTCTTTTTAAATGCTTTATCTTTTCAATATTGTGATCTAGTGAAGGACCGGCACCAGTTATTAGAATCGACTTCTTATTAATTTCTAAAGGTTCATTAGTGAAAGAGTTTTTTTGACAATAATAGAGATTCTTTAAAAAATTTTTAAGCCAAATATAATTCATTTTACCTATCGTATTTTTTTCTATCAGTATTTGGCTAATTTGGTGATTTATTTTTTTTTGAATAATGCAAATCTCGGTTTGCTTGATCCGTTGCAGGACAGGTTGGATAATAAAATGAATCTTTTTCCCAGTTGAAAAATCTAGGTAATGCAATACCTCATCTTCGTTTATAATGATTAAAGATTGCTGTTCAAAAAACTGCTCTAAATCAATCTGGGATAGAACGGATTTCAGTAATTGATAATCTAAAGGAATAACTACTAGAGGTTTAATTTTAGCGTGTTCAACTAAGTGATATCCTGCTCCCAAACCTAAAGCAATGGTGATTTGATCAGGATGATCCGGAACACCAAAATCAATACGTTTGGCTTCACCAATGGGATTATACTTGGAATGAAGCAGGCATTTCTCTACCAGAGGAATCAGATGTCGGTCTTTTGAATAAATATATTTAATATCATCTGAATCCTTAATTGTTTGAAGAATTTCTTGTATTTTGGGGGATAGAAAAGGTAAATTACTAGGAATTAACATTTTGTTATTAAATATTTCTATTACATTATCTTATCAGTTGAAAGTTATATTTTGGTTTTTTTTATTTACTTTGTCAATCATTAATCATTTTTTTTAATAGTTCTCTGGTAATATCTATTTTACTTGTAATCAGAGAAAATACTTTTTGCTGATGATTTAATTTACCAAGCTCAATTGTTTTAAATTGTCCATTTAAAGTATTATAACTTTTGGATGGTAAGACTAACTCAAGAGGCAATTGACAATCTAATAGATGCTGATAATAAATTTTTAAAGAGATATCACTGGTGATCTTTTTACCCTGATCAATAATAATAGTTTGACTTTTGCCAAATTCTAGAGCAGAAATACTTTTTTCTATTGGGAAAAAGTAGTGAGAAAATTCTGTAAAATAAGTTTCAAAACACCCCCCTGGTACATGTAATCGATTCTTATAATAACTAAAATCTTGTCCTAATAATAATAGTTGAGTAAAACCCATTTGTCTTATGATTTTCAAGCTATTAAAAAATACACTTCCTTCAGGTGCTGATTGAATGACTTTTGATATTTTTGAAAAAATATATTTAGTTAATTTATGATGATAATCAAAAAATAAAAAACGAAAGTGTTTGATTAAATTAAAGATTGATGGAGAAACAGAAAGGGGAAGAATTAAGTTAATTGGTTTTGGTACATCAAAATGAGTTATGTCAGCTAAATGATAAAAGGATCCATATCCAGGATCCACTAAAATAATGAAATCAGGAATTATTTGATGATGAAGTAAATAGCTTAATGTACTTGGAAAACAAAAAAGAGTATAATTGTTAAAATGCTTTTTCAGCATTTTTATTTGTTGGACTAAACTGTTTCCAGATGCAGCAAGGATGGCCATTTTTTCATTTAACTGTATTTGAGAAACCATCACCTCTATAGAGTGAAATTTTTTTAAATTTATTTTGATATTATTGTTTTCCATTTGTTCGAAATGAATGGCTGTTTTTGTTGAGAAGGTTGATTTTTCTATAACCGTTTTGATTTCTCTTAAATATTGGAGGTTAGTGATTTGATTGGTTTCTAAATAAGCAGGCCAGGTGATGATAGTAAGATGCTTTGCTTCTATCGAGCAGTTGAGAATGTATTGTTTCAGATCGTTAATACTATAAAATCTACGAATTTTGGGGTGGTGTTTATTGTTGGGAAAACGGTCTGGTTCAAAAGAAAGAATATTGAGATCTGGTTCTTTTTTTAACAGTTCTTGATTCATATAATCTGCTCCACAAAAAGTTAAAACATTTTTTTGTAAGCATTTTATAGTGGTTAGATATTTTGCTGCTTCTCTTTCCGGATCATATTGAGAATATATGAATTTATTTTGGTAAGTATAAGTTATTTTTCCTTTTTTTCCGATGACTTGTTGAAAGGTTGACATGGATCATTATTGAACTTTTAAAAATAATTTTATAAAATCTTTTGAATCATCAGGATAGCAGGAAACTTTTTTTAAGTAATCAATATTCAGTTCTCCAAATATCTCATTAAACATATTATTAATATTTGTTATTACTTCATCTTGCAGGGCTATTGCCATCTTTTTGCCAATCTCGGGCATCAAAATATAAATACTTAAATTATCATAAATTTTTACATAACCATTTATACCAACAATATTCATCACTACAAATTGAATATCATCATAAAAAGTATGTAATTTAAGTTGTGGAATATCCTTTTCCAGTTCATCTGCATTAGTAATTTCAATTTTTATGATAACAATATTTTCATCTGGATTATTATCAATCCGATCCTTTAGGAAATGAATAATGGTATGATATTTTTCCTCTATAATTTCATCTAAATTGACTAAATTTTCATTAATAGATGTATCAACTGATAATTCTGCTGGTGTCAAACTTGTATCTTCTGCTATTTCAGTTTCTTCTCCAATTGCGGAGTAATCGATTTCTTCCGACTCTGATAGTGGTAAATGGTCCTCTAGTTGCTGCTCATCTACCTCTTCAATTGTCATATTATCGGTTTTATCATGTTCAATATGTTCCCGTATAGTTTGAATATTTTCAGAAATTGGTTTGTCTAGATTGATATCAGGATTAATATTGACGTCAATTTCTTCATTTTCCTCATTAATTTCAACAGGAATATTTTCCTGTAATTCCTCAATTATTGGGGGTTGCTCTTTTTGAGTAATTTCTTCATCTACAGATAGATCCAGTTCTTCAATATCCTTTACATCTATTTCTGTCATACTTTCATCATCAAGTTGTTCATCAATAACATCAAGTTCTGCTTCTTCAATTTCTTCTAGTTCATCAATCTCACTTATCTCGTCTTCATCAGAAATACCAAGTTCTTCCAATTCTTCTTCTACAGTTTCCTGTATTTCAAACATTGATTCAGGTTCAACATCTTTCAGGAAATTTTTTTCTACCAGATTATCATAATCAATATCCACTAATTCTTCATCGATTATTTTATCTTCTATTTTTTCTTCAACCTGTTGTTGTTCTTCCCGGATTTCTTCATCCAGTTCTTCCTCAATAGTTATTGTTTCATTGGATTTTGTAATACTTTTATTTTTTAATAATTCTTGTTGATAGAGATTATAAAGTAATGGTCCATTTAAACGGCAAAGCATTTCAAGATAATGAATCATCTGTTGGTCTGGTATTGACTGATCAGCTTTTTTTAGTATAAGAAAGATTCCAATAATTCTTGCAGAAAAAATAAAAGGTACCCAAAGTTGAAAGTCAGTTTCTTGATAATCTTTTTCTGAAAGAATATTTTTTATATACTCAAATTCGCTATCTGTATTTCTTACAAAGTAAGATTTTTCTTTGGATATAGTTTTAAAAATATTACTGAAATCTAAGCTGATTTCCAATTTATTGGTTGTTTCTTTATCTATATTTATCCCATTCCAATAGACAAACTGATTTTTTAGTGGTGAATAAACCAAAATTGCTGTTTTTGCTAATTTAAAATAACGTGACAGTATACTATTAAATTGTGAATAAGCCTGTTCATCAATCACAAAAGTTGAAAGTTCTTTTGATAATTGATTTAAAAGGTTGATATAATAATCTTCCGGTTGATACTCAACCGGACTGGTTACGATATCTTTTTTGGGAATAGCTTGTATTGTTAAAGCTTCTTTTTCTACTTGCCTTTCTACTTCAGATATCAGCTCTCTGCTGGAGGTTGGTGGTAGAACAGCTGCATTTTTGGATTCTAAATAAGCAAGTGCTTTTTGTAATAAGCCTTTTGGTTTTTTAACAAAATTATCCCGATATTTGAGTGCTTTTAATAATAAACCCATTATTCCTTTTCCTATTGAAGTTTAACAATACTTTCAGGATTTTTTAATATCCAATTCTTCAAAGAGTTTTCTATATGTTTCAAAGGTATCAGATTCTGCAAATTCTTTGATTTTATCTTCTGGCAACGCATCCAATAGTTGATCCAGGTACTGAAGTACATCTTTTACTTCCTGTTTTAATTGTTTGGTATCCTCTTTTACTGGCGGTGTTTCTTCTTCAATGGCTTCCATATCTTTTTCTAACATTTCTTCACGTAGATTTTGATAAGCTTCTTCTTCACCAGTAGTAGCTTCTTGTTCGACTTCTTTTAAGTCTGCATCAAAACTAGATAAATCAATTGCCAGACTTTCCTCGTCAATATCTGCTGTTTCTTCTGGTTTTATTGTACTTTCTTCAGATGATACTTCTGTTATGTCGGTACTTTCCAGAATATTGGCCAACTCATTTTCTGATAATCCTATAGTTTCATCTTCAAAAGTTGCTTCGGCACTGGCAGGCTCAGGAATATTTTCAATATCCATATCAGAAAGAGTTGCTTCCTCTGTTGGTATTTCACTCAAATCAGCATCTTCAGAAAAAATTTCTGCTGAATCACTGAGAGGAGTAATAATATTATCTCCTTCTTCATCACCAACTGATTCTCCCAATGATATGTCTTCATCCAATTCTGGCATATTATCACTATCTGGAAAAATTTCGTCTTCAACTTGTAGTACTTCTTCTTCATCCAATTTAATTTTTTCATCATCAAGATCAAAATCTTGACTTATTTCACTTTCAAACTCTTTCATTGGCTCTTTGTCACCTTCCATCACTTCAGCTTGAGGTTCTTCAATTTCTATATCAGAAAAATCAATAGCTGCAAGTTCCTCATCGCTGACCTCATGTTCTTCTGCTTCTTCAAGAGGGGTACTCTCCGTGTCTGTGTCAATTTCAGAAAAGTCAATTGCTGCTAAGTCTTCATCGCTGACTTCAGTTTCTTTTTCTATTTCAGGTTCTATACTAAAATCATCTGCAATATCTTCTTCTACTAATCCTTCATCCAATTCAGTTAAAGTTGGATTCTCGTCTTGAGCTTCATCGGCTTGAAATTCTTTATCAAAATCAATTGAATCCAGATCCTCTTCTGACTCCTTCTGTGGTTCTGGAATTTCAGCAATAGCTTCTTCGTCTTCGTCTTCCAATTCTAAGTCTTCAAACTCAATATCAGCTAATTCTTCATCTACTGATTCTTCCGGTTCAGCCATTGCTTCTTCTGATTCAAATTCAATGTCTTCAAATTCTATATCAGCTAATTCTTCGTCAATTGTATCTTCTGCTCCTGCAGGTTCTCCTGCTGTTTCAGGAAGGGGTTCTTCCATGGCCTCTTCTGAAGATTCATCAAAATCTTCAAATTCAATATCTGCTAAATCTTCTTCCAGAGAAGATTCTTCAATTTGTGGTGTTTCCGGTATGGATATTTCTTCTGATTGACTTTCTGATTCAAATTCTTCGAACTCAATATCAGTTAAATCTTCTTCTAGTGTAGGTTCTTCTAAAGTGCTCTCTTCTTCTGGAGATTCAGTAAATTCTTCAAGTTCGATATCTTCTAAGTCTTCTTCTAATGAGGGTTCTTCAGTTAGTGGTTCTTGATCTGCTGATTCTTCTATTTGTTCACTTTCAAAGTCTTCAAATTCTATTTCACTTAAATCCTCTTCTAAAGAAGATTCTGCCGGACTGATTGTATCTGTTAATTCTGCTTCTTCTTCTAGTTCAAGATCATTAAGATTAAAATCGTCCACTTCTATATTATCAATCTCTTCCATATCTTCCGATATTAAATCTTCATCAGACAATGATACTTCTGCTGCTGGGCTTTCTGGTTCTCCCAGATCGATTTCTTCATCAGCCATAATTGCTTCCTCACCAGCTATTTCTAAACCAGTATCTGAAATCTCACTTTCTTCAAGATCAATCTCCAGCTCCTCTTCAGCGATTTCATCAATACTAAAATCCTCTATTTCCATATCTTCTACTTCTTCCTGTTCCATATCCTCAATTTCTGCTTTTTCTTCTTCTAAAGATAAGCTGGATAAATCATCATCAGTAATTAAAGATTCTTCGGCTGAGGATTGATCTAACTCCTGTTCATCCATTGTTTTTTGAGCAAATTGTTCAATATCTTCACTAAATTCTTGATCTAGTAACTCTTCTTCTGTACTGATTGAGTCATCAATCTGAGCATTGAGAAAATCTTCCTGTTCCTCATCAATAGCTAAATCTTCCTGGTCTGGAAGTTCAATATTTAAAATATCTTCATTTTCATCAAAACTAATATCGAGGTCGTTTTCTGAGGATGGAATACTTTCTGCTTCTAAAGAAGATTTATCAAAGGAGACGATTGTTTCTGGGCCTTCTTTAAGAGCTACTCCATATTCATCTTCTCGATCTATATCATTGATAGGTTCACCTGTATCATCAACCATATCAATGGAGAAGCTTTCATCCAGATTAAATTCATCATCTTCAGATAGGTTCAGTTCATCTGCTAAACCTAAATCTTCCTTTATATCCAGATCATCAATAGAGGAATCAGTTAGCTCTGCAGAAGCATTCATTGAAGTATCTGCTGAAGTTTCATCCATTGAAAAATCACTTTCAAGGTCAAGATCATCATTTTCAGATAAATTAAGATCATTTGCTATATCTAAATCTTGCTCTATATCCAGATCATCACTAGAGGAATCAGTTAGCTCTGCAGAAGCATTCATTGAAGTATCTGCTGAAGTTTCATCCATTGAAAAGTCACTTCCAAGATCAAGATCATCGTTTTCAGATAAATTAAGATCACTTGCTATGTCTAAATCTTGTTCTATATCCAGATCCTCACTAGAGG
>JAKSBL010000683.1 GCA_022361115.1 Spirochaetota bacterium
AATTGGTATTTATTTTTAATCTTACTGTGATGAATGACTTCATTGGCAATCATTTGTCCTGCTGATCCAGCACCAATTATTAACACTCTCTGTTTCATACCTGATTATTCCCAAACTGCAATCTCATTTTAATAAACCTTTTCAGTTATATCATATTTCATCATTAATTGTAAAGATCCTCAACCGTTTCATTACTTTAGTAATATCAGAGGTTAGTGATTTTTTCCGAAACACAATAAACCGGACTGGGCCCGGTCCATTCTTTAATAAATTTAAGCTAATGATTCAGCAGTGCTATTTCTTAATAACGGATAAAAATTGTAACTTTTCAATAAAAAGGAAGATATTTACCTGAGAATATGGTATATTTAGTAAATCAGTCTTGTTAATAGTGTATTTTACATGGTTACTTTAATATTGTGTGATGAAAAAAGATATACCTTATCGATTTCTCATTGTTAATTTGTTGTAACTTATTTAGTGATAATGAAGAGAAGTTAACTCATACATTTACTGAAGGATAATTTTATATATGGTTGATGAAGTTCGTTTAAAAAAAGAGTATGATAAAATAAAAACAGAGCGAGGAATCCGTTTAATTCCCTTTGAAAAAGTAGTAAAGCTGGAAATGGCAAAACTTTTTATTCGGGAAAAATTTTTAAAAAAGATTACTCATATAAACCAGCAATTTGCAGTTGCATTTTCTGACCCCGGCCTTTCTTACTCTCTATTAAAAGAAAAATGTGCAAAATATTTTGGTCAACTCAATTTTGAAGATAAAAGAGAAGAGTATGGTAAAATTATTTTGGTTTTGGCTTATGATTATTGTCTCATTGATATCACCTTTTTTCAAAATAAAGTTAAAAATAAAATGACTATTTTCTGGGATTCTTAGGGCATTTCATTATTTTTATATTAATCCTTAGGCAAAATCCTCTTTATCGGCCTTCCTTTTCCATTACTTGAGAGACTTTCAAAAAAAAATCAAAAAAAATCTAAAAAAAAATTGACAAATTCTAAAAAAAAAGTCAATAATAATAATGTGGGAGAAAGTGGGAAAAAGTGGTAGTAAATGGTTGAGTAACACCAATTATCAATATTAAAGTGGTAAACATTGAATGGAATGGTTTTTTTGCGGAGAGTATTTTAATACATTAGATGAAAAAGGTCGTATTGCTTTTCCGTCAAAACTACGTTCTGTTTTAGATGGTGAAGAACTATGGATTACCAAGGGAATGGGAGGAGATCGGTCGTTGCTGCTCTATTCTCCGGAAGAGTGGGAAAAAACCATTAAAGAGATTGAGAGTCATTCCAATATCTATAGTGCCAACACCCGCCGCCTTTACCGTATGTTTATTGCTCCTGCACAAAAAGTTTCTATTGACAAAAATGGCCGAATTGCGGTTCCTCAGAGTTTAAGGGAATATGCAGGATTAAAAAAAGATTGTGTATTTCTAGGAATGAATCGAATGATTGAACTCTGGGACGCAGATGCTTTTACTGATTATCAACAAGCCTCAGAAGATGATAGCAACATTTTTGAAGATCTTTCAAAAATGATTGATGGATCTTTGCATGAGTGATTGGGGGGAGGGGAAAATTAAACCCAATTATGTCCATTCTCCAATATTTGTACAGGAAATTCTTGATTCCGTTTTGACTGACACAGATCAATTTTTTTTAGACTGTACTTTAGGTGAGGGTGGACACTCTGAGGCTGTATTAAATAAGTTTCAAAATATCCAGGTAACAGGCTTAGACCGGGATGTGGAAATTTTAAAAGTGGCTCAATCACGGTTATCTGTTTTTGATAACCGTTTTACAGGGGTAAACTGTAATTTTACAGAAGCTTCTAAAATTCACTCCAAAAGTAATGATGGATATTTTGATGCAGCACTCATTGATCTGGGCATATCCGTTTATCATTACAAAAAAAGCAGGAGGGGATTTAGCTTTGCCGATACTGATAAACTGGATATGCGGCTGGATCATCTTGGGATTAGTGCTCATGAAATTGTTAATACTTATTCTGAAAGTGAATTAACAGAAATCTTTTATCAATATGGCGAAGAGAGATTTTCTAAACTGATTGTTCGGGCAATCTGTAAACAAAGGGAAAAAGCAGAAATAGATTCAGCTAAGGATTTAGCTGATTTAGTCGTTCAAGCTATTCCTAAAAAGTTTCAAAAAGGGAAAACCCATCCGGCAACAAAAATTTTTCAAGCATTAAGGATTAAAGCAAATAATGAATTTGAGAATATTTATCAGGGAATACCGGAGGTTCTATCAGTGTTGAAAAGCAAAGGTCGCCTGGGTGTGATTACCTTTCATTCCCTGGAAGACAGGATTGTCAAAAAGATTTTTCAGAAGATGAATAAAGATTGTATTTGTCCTCCTCAATTTCCTCAGTGTGTCTGTAATCATAAGAAAGAAGTCAATCTCATAGGGAAGGCATTTAAACCTAGAGAAGCGGAAGTAAATAAAAATCCTTCTGCTCGTTCAGCAAAATTGAGAATTGTGGAGAAAATATAAATATGAGTAAATCGAATACCGTTATATTCGTTGCTTCTTTTATCATATCTATTATTTTTTTTGCCTCTGTTTTTGTAAATCTCCAAATAAAAACCATAAAATTGGAAGTAAATGAAATATATGAAGAAATTGATGAATTAAAACAAACAATAAAACGCCAGCGGATTGAGATTACGACTTTAACCAATCCACATAAAGTTTTAGAATATATAGAAGAAAACCAACTCACACCACTAACGCTGGATCAAGTTAATACAATGCAGATTAAAATTACAAAAAAAGAATAATTCGCTAATTTTGGGGGAGGGGCATGCTTTATCATTTCATTTATCCATTAACAAAATATATTACCGGTCTCAATATTTTTGGCTATATTACTGTCCGCTCTGTTATTGCTTTTATGATAGCCTTCATAATTTGTGTCCTGTTTTTTCCAGTATTTATCAGAAAAATGAAACATTGGAAAGCAAACCAGATCATTCGGGAAGAAGGTCCTCAGAGCCACATGGATAAGGTCGGTACTCCTACAATGGGCGGATTATTGGTTATTATAAGTGTGGTTGCTGCTTTATTGATTTGCGGAAATTTTGCCAATCTGTATACTTTAATAATCACTTTTTGTACTTTATCATTTGCTGTAATTGGATTTTTGGATGATTATTTAAAAATCTCTAAAAAATCTTCTGATGGTCTGCACGCTAAATTTAAATTGATTTCCCAAACTTTATTAGCTTTAATTATTTCAACTGCCATTTACGTTATTTTAGGTGATGATTTTACTTATTTAACCATCCCTTTTTTTAAAAATATTCGACTCACTTTAGGAATACTATATATTCCTTTCGGAACTTTTGTTATTGTAGCTTTCTCAAATGCGGTTAATATAACAGATGGAATTGATGGATTGGCCAGTGGATTGCTGGTTGCTGTAGTTGCTACACTAGGTGTACTTTGCTATGTAACTGGTCATAAGAATATGGCAGAATATTTATATCTTGATTTTATTGAAATATCTGGTGAAATGTTAGTTTATTGTTTTGCCTTTATTGGTGGATTAAGCGGTTTTTTATGGTTTAATGCGCATCCGGCAGAAATCTTTATGGGTGATACAGGTTCACTTTCATTTGGAGGCATTATTGGAACTATTTCAATGATGATCAAACAGGAATTATTACTGGTCATTATTGGTGGAGTTTTTGTGGCTGAAATTATTTCTGTCATTATTCAAGTCTGGTATTTTAAAAGAACAGGAAAACGTTTTTTTAAAATGGCCCCTTTACATCATCATTTTGAATTGAAAGGGTGGGAAGAATCCAA
>JAKSBL010000418.1 GCA_022361115.1 Spirochaetota bacterium
ACTCTATCGTGTAGAGTGGAAAATAGCCCAGCAAAAAGGGGTATACGGACGGATTAATTCCCGCTATCAAAGGGTAGAAACTAAGGAATGGGAAGGGGAAATCGAAACCAGTAAAACCCAGGGTAGCTTTAATATAAAACCAGAAAATGCTGGACGTTATTTTCTCGAGTTAGAGGGTATAGATATAAAAAATCGTTCTGCAGTTACTCGGCTTTATTTTTACTCAACAGGTAGTGATTGGATTCGCTGGGGAGCAGAGAATGCTTCTGATATTAATCTGGTTGCTGACCAGGAAGAATATCAACCGGGAGAAGAAGTACAGCTATTAATACAATCACCTTTACCAGAAGGAAAGTATCTGTTAACAATTGAACGGGAAGGAATTTTAGAAGAAAAAATTTTGGACTTAAAAGGATCTGCCAATGTTGTTACCATTCCAGTGAAAGAAGAGTATTTACCTGTATTTTATGTTGCCCTTTCTTCTTATAGCAAACGGACGGGAGAACCCGCACAATCGTATTTTGAACCAGATCTCGGTAAACCGCAATCCTATTTTGGTATGACTACTATTTATGTAACAACTGAAAAAAGAAAGATTGATTTGACCATTTCTCCTTCAAAAGAGACTTATCTTCCAGGAGAAAAGGCAGAATACATTATTAAAGCAACTCAAAATGGTAAACCTTTAGCTAATACAGAAATTACGTTTTTAGTGGTAGACCGAGGAGTCCTGGATCTGATAAATTATCACGTCCCTGATCCTGTAGCTTTCTTTTATTCTACTCATAAATTTCCTCTGGGAGTCAAAGGAGCAGATTCCAGATCCTTACTCATTGATCCAGTTACCTATGAAATGAAGGATTTGCATGGAGGAGATGGATCCAAAACAGATCAGGATGAAGAAGAAAAGAAAAAGATGAAAAAGCGGAAGGATTTTTCACCAACTGCCTATTTTGAACCTTATTTGGTTACCGATAGAAAGGGTGAGGTTAAAGTAAACTTTACCCTGCCTGATACCTTAACAACCTATCGATGTACAGCAATTGCTGTAAAAAAAGATCACTTTGGTCGTCAGGAAAGTGAAACCCAGGTACAAAATCCAATTAATGTGCGAACTGCTCTCAGCCGGCGTTTGAGACTACGGGATACTTCTGTGGCTGGAGTGATTGTTACTAATCTGGATACAGAACCTCATGTTGTAAAAATTTCTGTTGCATCTGATTTATTGCAGATTGATGGTAAAGCAGAAAAAAAAGTTGAGGTAGATGCCAGGGGAATTGTTGAAGTTCCATTTAAACTATTGGCAACTCAAGAAGGTTTAGCAACCCTGGTTTTTACCATTCAATCGGATATTTTAAATGAACAGCTAGAGGATAAACTCATTATTGAGAGACCTCTCATTAAAGAGGCTTTTACAACTATTGGTAAAGTAGGGGATGAAGTGGTTCAAGAAGGTTTGATTATACCATCTAACATAGCTCCAGGTTATGGAGGAATTACCATACGTTTGGATTCATCCAAATTACGAACTCTATCAGAGTCAATTGAGTATTTATATGATTACCCTTACTGGTGTTTAGAACAGCGATCCAGTAAGATATTCCCATTGGTATTATTTAGTGATTCTGTACATGAGTTTACTATGATAAAAGATGCAAAAAAAATAGTGGATAAAGAGCTTAAGGAGTGGTCTAAGTATCAACATGGAGATGGTGGGTTTGGTTACTGGTTATCCAGTTACCGGTCATCTAAATATGTATCTATTAAAACAGCAAAGGTATTGTATTTTGCCAGACAAAATGGATTTAATATCCCTTCTAGAATCAATATTAGTAAGCTTTTAGATTATATTGCACGATTTGATCGGTATACTACTCTTTATGAAAAAGTTTACTCTTATTATGTTCAATCCCTCTATGATAGAGAAATTAGGGTAGCCTTTAATGATCTTTATCAGAAAAACTCTGATAAATTTGGTATTTCTGAATATGCAATGGCTGGATTAATTTTTAAAAAGATTGGTGATCAGGGGCGAAGTAATGAATGTTTTAAAAGGTTAAAGAATCTTATCAAAGTTGGTACTCAAACCATTGATGTCAGTCAGCCTGAAGGCAGCAGTAGTTATTATTTTAACGGAGAAATTAGTCAACTTGCCCTGTTGCTGCTTTTTTATCAGGCCCATGATCGGAATTCTGAAATGATTATCCGGATAGTTAATACTTTAATGAATCGTCAAAACAGAGGATATTGGAGAAATACCTATACAACTGAATGGGTAATCCAGGCTTTCTATAGCCTCTATGGAGAAGAAGAAAATGTGAAAACCGATTTTCTGGCTAAAGTATTGTTAGATAAAGAAGAATTACTTGCCGAGCAAATGAAAGGAATGAAACAAACGACTGTGATGAGGGATTATTTATTTGCAGATAAACCTTTTTCAGAAATGAAGCGAGATGCTTTATTTCCATTAAATTTCTTTAAGGAAGGGACTGGTAATTTATACTATACTGTGACTATGCGTTATGCCCTGCCAATGGAAATTATCCCTCCAAGGGATGAAGGCTTTAGTTTGTTTACTCAGATTACTGATCTGGAAGATCGGGCAGTGAAGGTTGATCAGATACAATTAGGAGAAACATATAAAATGAAGGCAGTGATTAGTACTTCTAAAACTCGAAATTTTGTAGCAGTTCGTGTGCCCATCCCTTCTGGTGCTGAAGTACTGGATTCTTCCTTTATAACTACAGCTAGTTATTTAGATAAAGAGAATAACGAAGAACAAGAGGATGACTATGATTATTGGAATTGGTGGTATGAATCACCTCCTCAGCAAACTATTTTTGATAATGAAGTGCAGTATTTTTATGATTATTTTAATAAGGGAAAAAAAGAAGTAGAGTTTATATTCAGAGTGACCACCCCTGGTATTTATCCTACTCCGCCAGCAACGGTCGAATGTATGTATGAGGAAGAAGTATTTGGTAGAACAGGTGGTGAACTCTATATTATCCGATTTGATTAAGAGGTTTGTTTTTTTAAATGCTTCATTTTTTTAAAAGATTGAAAAAAGAGATAAAAATAATTTTTTATCTCTTCTTCATCATTATTGTATACCAGCTTATTTGTATTTTATCACCTTATCCTGAACTAAAGCAGTTTTTAGAACAACCATATAGTGTGGTTTTAACAGATAGGTATCAGCAAAATATCTATACTGTTCCTTTAGCAGATGGGATGCGGAGAGAATACTTAGCCATAGGTGATATCCCTCTGGAAGTGCAAAAAATTTATATAAAAAGTGAAGACAAACGGTTTTATTTTCATCCTGGTGTGGATCTTTTTAGTTTAATTCGGGCAATTATCCAAAATATTCAAGCAAAGAGAATTGTTTCAGGGGCATCCACTATTACCATGCAACTGGCTTCTCTTATTCATCCAAGAAATACCTCAATTTTCAGTAAAATATGGGAAATAGGTGATGCTCTACGTTTAGAGGCTCGTTTTTCAAAAAAACAAATTCTAGAGCTTTATCTGAATTCCATTCCTTTTGGTTTTCAGGCTGTGGGTATTTCTAGTGCGGCCCATACTTTTTATGGGCAGCCTTTAACCAGTCTCAGTCCGGAACAAATACTATCTTTGGCTATTATTCCCAGGCGACCACAACTTTATAATCCCTATGATCAATCTCCTCAATTAGTAGAAGCCCTTTCTTTATTAGGAAAAAGGCTAGGATATTCTTTTACAGAAGCACAATTATTAACAGCTCTGGAACAATCATCTAAACCACAATGGCATAATGAAGCCCCCCATTTTGTAAATTATGTACTAGATAAATTAGATAAAAAACCATTACAGGGAAAAGTAATCACATCATTAGATTTAGAACTCAATCATTTGCTGAATGATCAATTGCAGTTTTATCTGGATGAATATCGAGCACACAGATTAACCAATGGAGCTATTCTGGTAATAGACAATTTAACCGGAGAAATTTTGGTATATATTGGATCTCAAAACTTTTATGATGATATCAACTCCGGTCAAATTGATGGTATTCAAGTAAAAAACCAACCAGGATCAACGATTAAACCTTTTCTCTATGCTTTAGCCTTAGATAAGGGTTATTTACCTGGAGATATTTTGCCAGATATACCAATGGATTTTGGAGGGGAACAAGTTTATCTTCCTTTCAATTTTGATCGCCGTTATCATGGTCCTGTAAGATTAAGAGTTGCTTTGGCATCCAGTTTAAATATTCCTGCAGTATACTTATCCACTCAGATTGGTACTCGTAATTTTGTCCATAAATTAATAGAACTAGATTTTACAAGTTTACGCGGAAAGGAAAA
>JAKSBL010000554.1 GCA_022361115.1 Spirochaetota bacterium
AACTTTTTGCTAAATCTCCTCTTAATATCCCTTAAAAATATTATGTGTATTTCCGGTATATTTTATCCTTTTTATCATTTCTACCTCTATAAATCCATAGGGACTTTCCCTGGTTTTTCCCTTGGATTTTAATATTTTTGACACTTTTTCTGCTGTATCGTAGTAACGTCCAAACTGTTTATCAATATTATTTTGTAAAGTAAGGTGAATTGACATACTATTTCAATATAGTATGATTGATTTGGAGTAGAAAATATATATTGAGTCAGTATCCATAGGGACAAATATATTGATTTTTTAATTTATTTTTTTACCCGATTGAGGTATTGAAAAATGATCAATTTGGCTACATATAAAACAGCTAATAAAAGAAAAATATACCAGGATGATTTCCTTTCATTGGTTGAGCTTAAAAATTTCCAACTTGCATTACCAAAAACTTCTCTTCCATCAATAGTAACAATATTGTAATTCATTTGCTTATCATAAGAATATTGATAAATCTGCGATGTACTGACTTTAAATAAGATTTTTCCATAATTTACTTTTTGATGTTGATAGGGTTGGTAGATTTTTTGTAAGAGATTGATAAAAAACAAGGGTAAACTGGGATTAATGATACTTTGAGGAGCCAAAACAATAGTATGATAATTTTTATTTCGAATTTTTTTTGCCTGTCCTTCATCTAAAAGGGTAGCTGGAATCAATTCAGCAAAAGTATCATTTAAATCCAATAAATATTTAGTTTGGTTGTTTTTTTCCAGAATGGCAAGAAGAGTTGATTGTTTTGTGGCTTTATAAGATGACAACTCATCTGCTTTGATATCCTGTAAAAGGGGAATATTCTTCTTTGTACCATTGAATTTATCAGATTTTTCCTTACCAGCAACCATTGGTAAGGCTTGAGCAATTATCTTTGAAATATCACCAGCAGTTTCAATCTCCCACTCTGGTTTGACCAGTTCAATAAAATAAACAAATTGTTTTACTGATACTTGATAAATCCCTGGATCATCTATATAAAATTTTAAAAAACGATTATCTTTTTCAATTTGGTAATTTTGAGGTTGAACAGTATAAAACTGCATTCTTTTTTCACTGAGTTTATGCAGTTGAATACCTGGTTGAGTGAGATTATGATACAAAAACAATTCAAATTGACCTTTATAAAAGTTAAATTGTGAGCCAATGGGATAAGCATACCCCACTTTCGGCTCTCCGACTTCTCTCACTTTGATATTTTCTGTATTATTAATATCTAATTGATCGGTTAAAAAGGTCACTTGCTGATATTTTTTAGACAAGTCTCCTAAAAGGTGGTAATTTACATTAAAAAAAGGGTATTTTGAAGTTATTTGCTTGATAAAATCTTCTTTTTCTAATTTTTTATATTTATTTATTTTAACTAAAACACTTTTTCGTTTTTTTTGACTCCAGGTTAACAAATAAAGATCCTGTTTTTTTTCTTTATGAAAATCTTCATAATAGGCATCCACTATCTTGTTAAAAGCAGCAGCTTTACCATCAGATAAAATCATGGAAAAAGAACCATCCAAACAGACAGCATTTGCGGTTTTATTATTCTCAAAAAAACCAGATAACAAAGCCGCAAGCAAAAAAATCATTAATACATCAAACACGACATCATAGTAAAGCTGAAAAACCCGTAACAAATAATCCATAAAACTTTTTTCTTTAATCTCATAGAAAAAAAGATGGGTATATGTCAGTTTTTGTCTTTGCCTGATATTAACAAACAAGATAAATAAAACAGGTATAAAGAGTAATGCAGCATAAGTCAGATAACTAGCCATAGATATCCTCAAATAATTTCCAGTAGTATTCTACGCGATGGACCTTTTCAGCTATTCGATAATAAAAATAACCCTTTTTATTACTATGATCCAGGCTTTTCAAAAAAGCCTTTTCTTTTTGTTTAATATTCAATTCGACTAATTTATTATAAGGAATCAATAAATCTTTTTTAGACTCAGGATCATTAACTAATACGTCACCATATTGGCTGTTGTGTTCAAAAAATGATTTAAAAAAATGAATGCAAAACATTTTTTTAAACATTCGGGTTGGTATAGTTTTAGCATCAAAAAAATCAGAAAATAAAAAAACAGTATCACTATGAAAACGGCTTTTCACTTCCTTGACAGCAGGCCGGAGACTGGTTTTTCCTTCAAACTCAAGTTTATTTATAAACTGAATCACCTTGCTAAAATGTTTAATTCCTTTAAGATTTAAGAGCATATCCTGAATATGGTCAGTAAAAGTAAAAATATGTATGCTAAATCTTAATTTTAATAACATATAGATAAAGGAAAGGACAAATTTTAAATAATATTCTTTTGAAAAAATTGGCATAGAAGCAGAGACATCAAGCATTAAAGAGAGTCTGGTATTTTCTTCTTCATAAAACTCTTTTATAAAATATCTTTCACTTCGAGCATACAACCGCCAATCTATCATTCTCAGATCATCAAAAGGCTGATACTCACGAATATTTTTTAAATTAAAAGATGAACCCTTTTTCTTAAATACTGGATTCTCACTTTTTATCATTATAGGAGATTGAAGTCGAATATTTTTTTGTGAAAACAGTCTAACAACAGAATCACATTCAGGGTCAATATTGATCATTTTTATACCTTAAAGAACATATCCATTGCTTTGAGCAAATCTTTGATTATTCTCTTTTTACTGATATTTTCAGCTTCACCATCAAAGTTTAAGATAATGCGGTGATTCAGAATATCAAATGCGACTTCTTTTACATCTCCAAAAGAAACATTCAGCCTGTCCTCCAGGAGTGCCTTCCATTTAACAGCTCTTAAGATAGCAATAGCTGCACGAGGAGAAGCGCCATAAAGTACATATTTACGAATCATTGGCAGTTCAGTATATTCTGGATGAGTTTCAACCACCAATTTGGTTATATAGTTTTGAATATCAGGCAGAACCACCACATCTTTCTCTAAACCAGCTAGATCATGATATTTATCGGCAATATTAGCTGCCTTTTTATCCGTTGCTTCATCCTGATCAGGAAACTCATTTCTCTCCATGATATTTTTCAGGATTTTAAAATCAGGGTATTCAAAAAAGAGCTTCATAAAAAATCGATCTACTTGTGCTTCCGGCAAAGGATAAGTCCCTTCCAGTTCAATGGGGTTTTGAGTAGCAACAACCATATAGGGACGAGGCAAGGGATACTCTACACCTAAAAATGTTATTTTTTTCTCTTCCATTGCTTCTAAAAATGCAGATTGTGTTTTAGGGGTTGCCCGGTTAATCTCATCACCTAAAACAATATTGGTAAAAAGCGGCCCTTTAAAAAATTCAAATTTTTTTTCTCCCCCCTGCATTTGTTGAATAATATTAGAGCCAATAATATCTAACGGCATTAAATCAGGGGTAAACTGAATACGGGCATACTGTAAAGATAGATAATGAGAAAAGGTTTTGACTAAGCTGGTTTTTCCCACACCAGGTGGCCCCTCTAATAAAATATTTCCCTCTACCATTAGTGCGATAAACATTTTTTCTATAATCTCTTCCTGACCGATGATTCTGGAAGAAATATATTCATAATAGGCTGAATACAATTGAAAAAGTTGTTCCATTTTATTTTTAACCATTTAATTCTCTCCTGATATAAATTTTAGTTTTAATCTGAAAATATAAAATCATAAATATCAAAATATTAACCAGAGAAAGCAGTATATATACTGCAATTTTATCAGTTTGAACAGAATTATATCCATAATGATAGCCTATAGCTGGAATCAGAGAAAGAAACCATAATATCATATTACGCTGACTAGCTATCACTAGTAAATAAAGCAGGCCAGTATTTAGATGAACAAAATAAGCATAAGTAAGACGGATAAAAATACTGGTATCTGGAAATTCAAAAAAATAAAAGATGTTCTCAATAACTCCAAAAAAGCAAATAATAAAAAATGGCAAAGCATACCAGCCTTGGGATTGATCAGGAAATAATAGATTCAAAATAATAATCGAAACAACAATAAAAATATATTTTGCCCCTTCTTCAATGGACACCCGAATGAGTGGAGTAGTTCCAAATTGTTGTAATAAAAAACGAATTCCAAAAAACAACAAAGAGCCAGATGCAATAGAAATCAAAAAGATAATAATAGATTTTTTATTCATACTGCTCCTCTATCAGCTCGTTGTACTGCTTTTGAATATATTGAATCATTTGGTTTTGATCAAAATCCTCTTTCAACAAAGATTGGAAGTTTTGAAAAATAACCTGATAATACTCTTCTTTGGCGGAATCACTCAATTTACTGGTCTTTATCAGGTTTTCTTCATTAATGTCAGATTGATTTAAGGTAATCTTTTCAATAATTGCCTGATAATCTACTAAGGGTGATTCTATAAAAGTCTCTCCACTATTTTTTCCTCCCTGTCGATTCATTTGAGAATTATCTGGGTTTATGTCTTCCTGATCTTCCAGTTTAGATTCAACTATTTGATCATCTTCAGTTAATTCTCTGGATTTTTCATTATCGAAATGAGAAAAGTTCATGTCTTGTTCATTCATCTCACGCTGGTCTGCTTCTGGCGGCTGTTGATTAGCACTAATATTTTGATCTGCATCCATTATTTGTTCTTTTTCTAATTGTCTTTTTAAAAAGTCCATCTGACGATTAAATTCCTGTTGATCAAATAAATCATCCGGAGTCGGAGTTTCCTGAGCAAGGGCTTCTTCTTTTTCCATTTCTTTTTTTAATTTTTGAAAATCTACTAAATCTCCAGTAGTATCAATATCCATTTCCGAAACAGTCACTGTCCGATCGATTTCTACTTCTTTCAAAGTTTGTCTATAGGTTAAATTAAACCCTCCTGTTTTAAAATAGAGCTGCAATTGACTAAAAAGAGTAATACTGATTAAAATGCCGAATAACCAGCGATTTATATGAGTCATACGAAAATGAAGAATAAATTTCTGTCCATTTTTTTGAAAAGTATCAATTTTTCTCATTACTTTTTCAAATAAGTAATCCTTAACATCACCTGAATCGATTGAAAAATAGGACTCTAATAGACAATTATCATCAATTTTACGAGTAATTTTCTTCAATAGTGATTGAGAAAAAGGCCAGAAAACCACAAATGGAAAACTATTAAGACTGAGAAAAAGAATGAAATAAAAAGCGATTCTGGGAAAATAAAAATAATGAGAAATAAAAACCAATAGACTATACAGGATACCATTTAGAAATAAGAATGTAAGTACACGATTAAATATTAAGGTTGAATATTCTTTATTGAGCAAATCAAATAGTAAATCATGAAGGATCTTTTTATTCATTCGTCTTCACCTGTTTAACAACAAAATAAGTGGTTATAGTTAATAAATTCAGAGTAATGAACAGGTAAATAATTTTATGTTCCCTGTTGATAAAATAAAAATAAGTAATACCTCCAATAAGGATTAAAGATAAAAGAAAATTTACAATACCAGTGACAAAATAACTAGTAATTCCCATTATAAAAATAAGTAAGGTAATGACTAAAGTTAAGTTTAATAAAATCCATAAAGTATCAACCAGGGAATGAAAATAAAGAAATTTGACATATATCAGGATTAAAGGTAAAAGCATTAAATAAAGCAGTAACTGCTCAGATAAGTGAAATTGAAAGAACAACTTTACAGCACAAATCACCAAAATAACTAAAAAAAGGGGAAACCAAAAAAAAGGTTTGTCATATATCACCTGGGAATTAAACATAAAAATAAAAAAGAGTGGAACAATGTAAATAACATATTTGTCAATATATTTTAAATTCATGTCCAACACCAGCATTGTATAGATTTTGGAAAATAGACAAAGTATTGATGATTTTCAAGTCTTACCTGGGGGATTTTCTTAAAACGGATTAATGAATAAGGTTGAAAAAAAGCTAAAGGTATATATCCATTCTGGCGGTAAATTTGTAAAAAATAGAGAGTGGTATAATTACCATTTTGTTTTATCAAATTTTCCTCTACAACTTCTGGCTTTTTGTCTATGTCTTCAGTTTTTAGATTTTTCTTTTGTTGTTCAATCAAATTGTTTTCTAAAAGGATAATCTGCTGATAATCTGTTTGGTTTTCATTTTCAGTTATCTGGAACTCTCTTACCCTGCTGTCAGTTTCGGAAGTAAAACCGAATTGAAACAATTTGTCTTCTTGAGGGTAAAAGATAAAAACTAACAGTATAACTAAAGAAAAAAATATAATGATCAAATTCATAGTAGGAATTTGAACAATAACTTTTAAGGAATGATCAGATTGGATGAATAGACTAGTCCCAAACAGGATTATGTAATATCCAATTAGCATGATTAAAACCAGAATTGGCAATTGCTTTTGAGTTTTTTCAATATAAGTAAATACCATATCCTGAGGTTTGGCCTGGTGAAAAATTACCTGTTTTTTTTCTTGAGAAAAAGTAACACTTGCACCTATAAATAACCACCTGTCTTTGAAAAAAGCTGTTTCAATGATAGCAGGAGGAATATCAATCTCTTTTATAACTTTTTGATCTTGCAAAATCTCCAGACGATAAATAGAATGGGTTATATAAAAGTAACAATTTAATAGTTGCTCATCACCTTGAGCATTAGTCTGAAATAAATTTATTGGTTGTTCATCATAATCATACCCAATAATTTCAAAATTTCCCTGTATGATTTTAGTCCCTTTTTCTATGGTTAACTGATTAAACCGGTCAGGTTGAATTTTATCCCAAAAAAAGTAATAATCTGTAGAAAATAAATGAAATGAACTGAAAAAAAATATAGAAATCAGCCAGCATTGTTTCATACTTTTCTCCTGTTAAGATAAGTTACCCGAACAGAAAAAATAAAAAATAATATTAAATACAACATTTTAATATGAAACCAGCGAAAGATCAAGGGCTGATATTCTTTATATATTTTCTCAGCTTTAACTGTTGTTCCTTGAGCACAGCCATTATAATAACAGTTATAATTGCCAATCGTATGATCCTGATCCTGTATGATAAAACGGTATTGTCCTTTTTTTTCTGGTTTAAACTGAGTAAAATAATGATTAAAAAAATTTTGGTTAAGTTGCTTTTCCACCAAAAGCTGATTATCCCGAAATACTAATAGCTTCGGCTGATATAATTTGTCATGATGAAAACTAACAGCTAAGTTCTGATAAGATTCTGTTAAAGTTATGACATTGATTTCATGATCCTGCAGTGAGTCAAAAATTCTTCTAAATGTATTGACGGTTTCTTTTTGTTGAAAAAAATCATTGGTATAATAACCATAAATGTCGGATAAAAACATAAATACAGAATGTTTTCCCCTATCCTCAAAGATAAATAATGGATCATAAAATTCATTTTGATAGAGAATTGACCGTTCTGGTTTAGCAGAATATATACTCATACCAGTAATAGTAGCAATATTTTCTTTAAACACATTACTAATATTAAAATTATTTTGTGAAAAATGAGAACGGCTTATTTTTTTGCGATCTTCAAAAATAATGGAGGGAATAGTCTGATTATCTTTTACATGGTAATAATTTCCTCCACTTCTCTTAGCCATTTTATTTAAAAGTTTATAATTAACATCATCCCCAATACTGATAGTAGAAATTGATATTTTATTCATAATTGCCAGTTCTAGTAAATAATCAAAATTACCATCTCTCGTATTTCCATCTGTCATAATAATGATATGCCGGTCCTGAGTATTTTGATCGATTAAATCATTAATTCCTTCTAATAAAGGTTGATATAAATCTGTTCCCCCTTTAGCTGCCAGTGGGACAATGTTTAAGTTTTCTTTAATTTGGCTTCGTTTCTCAAAAAAGGTTAATTTCTCAAATTCATCCCAAAATATTGTAAACCCGATTTTATCATTTTCTTTTAGTTGTGATAACATTTCCAGAGCAGACACTTTTGCTAAGGATAGTTTGTCTCCCAGCATCGAGGCAGAAACATCGAGTAATAGTAAAATAGCAATATCTGGTAGATATTTTAGTGAAGAGGGAACCAATTCTACTGGTATGATATCTTCTATCAGAGGATTTTTTCCTTGTTCACCAAAACTTGGGCTATCACTGATAAAAAAAAGACTGTTTACTTTTTTTTCATAAAGATTTTTAATAATCTGGCTTTGCTCCTGATTAATTTGAGCAAGAGGTATCCCATCAAATAAGATCATTTTATATTTGGTATAGTCCACATCTCCCAGTTGACTGATTGCCTTTCTATCAAAAGCAACCATTTTGTCAAAAACTGATTCTTTATCTGACTGGCTGATTTTTAAAAAAGCTGGATCTGCTTCTGAATCATTGATCAGAACGATATTCTGGATATATTTTTGGTCGGCTAATGTTAAATCAAACTGTAATTGATTTGTATCTTCCTTAGTTATACTAAGCTGATAGCTATCATCAGATTGGATATCCTGCTTGGTTAACAACACCCTTCTCTCTCCAAATTTAATTTCACCATTTACCAATTGGGAAATCTTATCAGAGAACTGAAATTTTAAGTTTATCTGGTTATTATTGTTATTTATTTGATATTGAAAACCTAATAACACAGGATGATCGATATCTACAACTTTTTGTAAAGAAACAGGAATTTGAGATGCTTTCTGAAAATTGATGAGTTTATCTATTTCTATTTCATGGGGAGTACCATAAACAACAATAAAGGGATATTGCCAAAACTGAAGGTTTTTTTGAATAATTGGCAACATATTTGTCAAAACAGGAAAATCTACTGTGTTAATGGTCGAAAGGATATTCTCCAGCATGTTTTCATTAAAAATATCTTTCTTTTTTAATGTGATCATCTGGTTTTCTGTCAGCAATTGTATTTCTTTTTTGTCATGAATCAGTGATAAAATCTGTTGTTGATTCATTTGCTGATCATAAATCAGAAAAGTTTTTTCTTTTAAAAAAAATCTCGGAATGGGAAAAGGTAAATTATAAAAATAAAGAACAAGAAATATGATAGGGATGGAATAATTTATATATTTTAGAATTTTCTGAATATGCAATATAATTATTTCACTTTTATACTGTTTTTGTTAGACATCTTATAAAAGAGTCATTATTTTGTCAATCATTACTTTTCAAAAATGGTTAATATATAAACCACATATTAAAAAAAATCACTTATACTATTTGTAACAATAGTATAAGTGATGGATCTAATTATAAAATAAATTAGTCATACAGAAAACAAGCTACTTTGTGATCTTCTGCAACTTCTTTCAGTTTTGGAATGTTGTTCTTACATTTATCCATTACATGAGGACAACGCTCACAAAAATAACAACCATGACGTTCTTTATCAGGTGAAGGAACATCACCTTCTAATACAATTCTCTTTCTTTTTCTTTCAACTTCCGGATCAGGAATTGGAACAGCAGAAAGAAGAGCCTTAGTATAAGGATGCATTGGCTTTTTATACAGGCTGGATGAAGGTGCGATTTCTGCTATAATTCCTAAGTACATAACAGCCACACGACTGCTAATATGTTCAATAACAGAAAGATCGTGAGCAATAAAGATAAAGGTAAGATTTAACTCATCCTGAAGATCCATTAATAAATTGATAATCTGAGATTGAATAGATACATCCAAAGCACTTACCGGTTCATCGGCTAAGATAATTTTTGGATTTAAAGCGAGTGCGCGGGCAATACCGATTCTCTGTCTTTGTCCCCCTGAAAACTCGTGAGGATAACGGTTAATATAATGTTTTGACAAACCAACTTTTTCCATCAGTTGCTGTGCACGATCACTGATTTCTTCAGAAGTCATGTTCAGCATTCCCCGTTGTTTATAAATTCTCATAGGTTCTGAAATAATACTTCCAACTGTCATTCGGGGATTTAAAGAAGCATATGGATCCTGAAAGATCATCTGCATATCCATCCGGGCTTTTAACATCTCATCTGTAGTTGCTTTCACCAGATCCATACCTTGAAATTTAACTTCACCAGCAGTTGGTTTGTGTAATTGAGAAATAGCCCGTACAGTAGTAGACTTACCACAACCTGACTCACCTACCAGTCCCAGAGTTTCTCCCTCATAAACAGTAAAATCTATTCCATCAACTGCTCGAATAGCACCAACTTTCTTTTTAAAAATGATGCCTTCTTCTATTGGAAAATGTTGTTTTAAATTATTTACTTCTAATAGTACTTTCTTTTCTTTACTCATCTTATGCATTCTCCTTGTATAACCAGCAGCTGACACTTCGTCCGTTTTCTAATTCAACAGGTGCTGGATATTTATTTTTACACACATCCATATGTTTTTCACAGCGAGGATAAAATGGACAACAGTCAGGTAAATTGATTAAATTAGGGGGTTGTCCCTGGATAGAATAAAGGCGTTGTTGATATCCTTTATCTGGCCGAGGAACAGAATTGATTAAGCCGACTGTATAAGGATGCTTCGGATCCTTAAACAGATCATCTGTTTTAGCCTTTTCAATAATTCTTCCTGCATACATAACACAAATATTTTCACACATTCCGGCTACCACACCTAAATCATGGGTAATCATAATGGTTCCGGTATTTAAGCGAGTAGATAGATCTTTAATCAGCTCTAATATCTGAGCTTGAATGGTTACATCCAAGGCTGTAGTCGGTTCATCAGCAATCAGAACTTCTGGATTACAACTTAAAGCCATAGCAATCATAACCCTTTGTCGCATACCTCCAGAAAACTGATGGGGATAACAATCTATCCGTTTTTCTGGCATTGGAATCCCAACCAGTTTTAACATCTCTACAGCTTTTTCTTTTGCAGCTTTTTTATCTAGTTTTTGATGAAGAATAATGGTTTCAATCATCTGGGTTGAAATCCTTAAAAAAGGATTTAAAGAGGTCATTGGATCCTGAAATATCATGGATATCCGATTCCCCCGAATCATCCGCATATCAAAATCAGATACTTTTAAAACATCTTCTCCATCTAATAATACTTCACCACTTACAATTTTCCCAGGAGGAGAAGGAATGAGTTTCATTACAGATAAATTGGTTACAGATTTACCTGAACCTGACTCACCAACAATCCCCAGGGTTTCTCCCTTTCTTAAGTTAAATGAAACCCCGTCAACCGCTTTAACCACACCATCATCGGTTTTAAAATAGGTTTTTAAATCTTTAACCTGTAGTATTATATCATTTTCTTTTTCCATATTATTTATATTCCTTTGCGATTTTATAATCTGTTCTTACTTTGAGGATCTAATGCATCTCTTAAACCATCACCTAAAAAATTCATTGAAAAAAGGAAGATGATCATTGCAACAGAAGGAGCAAATAACCGCCAGGGATATAAAGTCATACCCTGTACTCCCTCTCTAACTAAAGAACCCCAAGAAGCATAGGGGGCTTGTACACCTAATCCTAAAAATGAGAGAAACGCTTCAAACATAATAAAAACAGGAACCCTTAGCGTAGCAAATACTACGATAATCCCTAATGTATTGGGAACTAAGTGTAAAAATATAATCCGTTTCTGGCTGGCTCCAATGGAACGGGCAGCTTCAACAAATTCAGAATTTTTTAATGACATGATTTGTCCCCGTACTACACGAGCAACCGTTAACCAGCTAATCAAAGCAACAGCAAAAACCAGGTTAAAAATACTTCTACCCCAGATTGCCATAAAAATAATAACCAGCAACATATATGGTAAACTATATAAAATATCTACAAAGCGCATAATCAATGTATCGACTTTTCCGCCAACATATCCGGCAATAGCACCCATAACAGTTCCGATTAAAACGGCAACACAAGCACCAATTAAGCCAATTACAATCGAAACCTGACTTCCATAAATAACTCTGGCCAGCATATCCCGGCCTAAATTATCAGTTCCGAGTATATATTTTCTGTTATGTACTTTTTCTTCTTTTCCATCAATTTTTTTTGTTTCTGTATCAATTTTGTGTTTTAATTGACGCAGAGTTTCCTGTTCTTCTGCATTCAGAGAACTTCGATTTTGTGTTTCAGCATCAAGAAGCATGTTTTTTTCTGTAATTTCATATAATAATTCCCCTGCTGTTTTGGATAAAGAAGGAGGAAGGTTTTGATGATCCAGAACCTGGTATTTATATGAATAAAACGGTAAAATAGGTGCACTAAAGGCAACAATTGCATATAATATAATGATAATCAATCCACCAAAAGCCATGCGGTTTCTTTTTAACCGGCGCCAGGCATCCTGCCAAAGGCTGCGTCCTTTTACTGGTTGATCAAAATCATTTTTCACTTGATCTTTTTCAGTAGCCAATTTTTTCTCCTTAAATATAATAAAACTTTAGTATTTTGTTTTTTACTCATTCAGTTTTACTTTTAGTATTTTAACTATATGAAATACGGGGATCTAAAAATCCGTATATAATGTCTACAATAAAGTTCAGGAGGAGTAACATACATGAGTAAACAATTACTACTCCCATAATCATGGTATAGTCCCGGTTAAATGCTCCCTGTATAAAGTACCGTCCCATACCAGGGATACGAAAGATATACTCAATTACAACAGCACCAGTAAAGATAGCAGCCAAAGCTGGGCCTAAATAACTCACAACTGGTAACAAAGATCCTTTTAAGACATGTTTTACAATAATGATTGATTCACTTAATCCTTTTGCCCGGGCTGTTCTCACATAGTCACTTCGTAAGACTTCTAAAGTACTGGCTCTGGATAATCGAGCAATATTAGCCACATAGGCTACCATTAGTGATATAACTGGCAGGATCAGGGTGATTGCCCCATTTCTACCAGTAACCCAACCGGAAGTTGGAACCAGTTTCCACTTTAAAGCAACATAATACTGTAACACCGGTCCAATTACAAACACCGGTATGGATATTCCGACGATGGCACAACTCATCAAAACATAATCCATAATCGTATTTTGCCTCAATGCAGCAATGGTACCAAAAAAAATTCCAAACAACAGCGCAAAAAACATAGTAACCAATCCCAATAATAATGAATTGGGGAAACTGGTTGCAATAAAAAAATTGATGTCATGGTCACGATAACGAAAAGAGGGGCCTAAATCTAATCGGATAACGTCTCCCATATAACGAAGATATTGCATTACCAAAGGTTCATCAAAATGATACTTTTTTTCAATGTTCTCTTTGATTTCCGGGGGTAATACTTTTTCCGAATCAAAAGGTCCTCCAGGGGCTAAACGGATAATAAAGAAACTCACTGTTATTACTATAAACAGCGTAGGAATTAATCCTATAAATCTTCTGATGATAAACTTTCCCACTTTTAAACTCCATATCTATATTAATTTACTACTACGAGAGTAACATAATAGTTCGTTTTTTTCAAGTTATTTTTGACAAGTAATTTATAAAAAAAAAGCTGGAGAATAATATTTCTCCAGCTTATAAATAAATTTAGCTTATTTTTTGTAAATAGTTTTCCAGGGATGAATATCTAAAGTATTAGTAAACCATCCGCCCCATTTATCTGTATCAATTAAATTAGTTCTTGAGTAGTGATAAAAAGGCATAATGCCCTGCTCTTCAGTAAGTAAGAGATTTTCAGCTTCATTCAATACGGCCAGTCTTTCTGGTCCACCTTGCATGGTAGCAGCTTTTTTAATTAATCGGTCATATTCAGGATTTTGATATTTACCACCATTCATTGCACTGTCAGACAGGAACATTTCTAAGAAAGTGTTTGGATCTAAGTAGTCTCCAACCCAGCCAGCTCTGGCAACATCAAATTCACCGTGTTCTCTGGTTACTAGATATGTTTTCCATTCCTGGTTTTCTAATTCCACTTTTAATCCTAAGTTTTCTTCCCATTTTTGCTGTACATACTGAGCAATTAATTTGTGGTTTTCACTAGTATTATAAAGGATGGTCACTTTTGGAAATCCTTCACCATTAGGAAAGCCTGCATCAGCTAAGTATTTTTTAGCCATTTCCACATCTTCACCATTACCTGTAGCCTGAGTATAACCTGGCATTGGAGGTACAATAGCTTCTGAAGGGATATCACCTTTACGGTTGATTTGATCAGTAATTTCTTCTCTTTTGATAGCCATGGCTAGAGCTTTTCTGACCATTGGGTTATCAAAAGGAGGTCGTTTACAATTAAATACATAATAATAAGTAATTAATGCCGGACTTAACTGAAAACCTGCTAATTTTTTAGCTTCTTCCATTCTTTCTGATGGAAAATCTTCAATCCAGTCTACCTCACCATTGATGTACATATTCATAGCAGTATTGTTGTCATCAATCGGCAAGAATTCGATAGAGCTTAATTTTACATTATCTTTATCCCAGTATTTGTCATTTTTCTTAACCAGTAATGATTCCTGTGGTTTCCACTCTTCTAAAACAAATGGACCATTAGAAACCATGTTACCTGGGTGTGTCCACTCTGCACCATACTTATCAATTACATGAAGAGGATGTACACCAAATACATAGTGTGCTAACATACCTAAAGCATAAGGAGCAGGACCCACTAATTCCATTTGGAATGTATTTTCATCAACTGCTTTAATAGCTACTGCTTCAGGACCAGCTTTTCCACTGTTGTATTCATTAGAACCTTTTACTACCAGAGTCATCATCCACGCATATTTTGCTCCGGTATCTGGATTTAATAATCGCAACCAGGAATCAACAAAATCTTGAGCAGTGATTTTTTTACCATCACTCCACATAGCATTTTTTCTCAATTTAAATGTCCAGGTTAAGCCATCATCACTTACAGACCAACTCTCAGCAACGCCAGGAACTGGTTGACAGGTTTTAGGATCATAACTTACTAAACCTTCAAATAGAGACATGTAGATTTTGTGCTCTGGAACACCTGACATTAATGCAGGGTCCAGTGTTTCTGGTTCTGCACCATTTACCAGGATAAAGCTGTCACCTTTACCGCCGGATTGCCCACAGGAAACAACCATCAGCATGGCTAAAATAACAACTAGAGTTAGTGATAGTATTTTTTTCATTTCTCCTCCTTCTTTTCTTTTAACCAAAAAATACTTATTTTTTTTACATAATTAAATATTTAAGTCATATTTTTGCAAATTGTCAAGAACTTTTTTTCTGAAAAAAGAAAAAAACTATTATTACTACTGTTATAATAACAATAAAGTTAAAATCTATATTGTTAACAAATTAACTTTTTTATATACTTTTTAATTCTTTTTAAAAATTACCAAAAACAATATGATTTTCTTAAAAAAACCGGCTTTTTGTTAACATTTTATTTTATTTAGATTATTTGTTAAAAATTCTTTAATAAAAAATAAATTTAAATTAACACGATATTAATTAATTTTAAATTTTTAATAAATTATAAAAAATTTTTATTTTCTAGAAGTGGATACAAAAACAAAAATCAGTTTGCTGTTTATGATAAAATCCCTGCAATACTTTTTTATAGAGAGCTTTGTCTTAACAAAAGAATAGAGAAAGAACAATAAAAAGTTTTAATAGCAGAGTCAGTTAGGCAGAATTTAAGTTATTCTCTGCTATTTTGGATTCTTCAGCAATACCCAAATAAATAACACCTATTATGTTGCCAGCTTTTGTTATTAAAGGTTTATACACAGCAACATACCAACGGTTTACTACAAATGCTCTGCCAAAATAAGTATCACCTTTAATAATTGTCTGAAAGATAGGACTATCTTCTTCAATAGCTGTCCCTATTGCACGGGATTCATCAAAATTTTGAATTGTTGTAGCAACCCGGACCATTTCTTTATCAACAATCTGAAAAATTGTAACTGATGTACTGGTTAAATGAGAAATAGCATCGATAAACTCTTTATTGTTACTCACCCCGGTTTTACCCAAAAACATCTTGGGTATTCGATAAGAACCAATATCAACTTTCTCTTTACTAAGATGAAAATAGGTTCCGTATTTATCAAAAAACTTCAATACATCTGATAGTTTTGCTTCCAAAACCTCCTCTAAATGATGCTGGCTATCTTTAATTTTTTCAGTTCTTGTATCAAACTGCCCAACAAATTTCTGTAGCTGGACAGTTTGGGTGGCAAAGTAATCCATTGCCTGAGATACTTTTTCGACTTGATGTAAATTATCCTGCGCCAGATGGGAAATATGATGGACTGCTTCCAGGGTATCCGTAGAGTTTGTTTGCACATTTTCAGCAATATTCGCTATTTTACTAACCAATTCAGTGATTAATTCATTAGAAGTTGATATTTCAGTTAATATAGAAGTGGTTTTTTTAGTATATTCTACTCCATTTTGAATAATCCGGTTGTTATTAGTAATCAGCGTATGTATCTTATTAGCAGCTTGAGTAGATTTTTCAGCTAACTTACGGATTTCGGCTGCTACAATATTAAATCCTCTGCCTGCTTCTCCTGCTCTCGCAGACTCAATCGAAGCATTTAGGGAAAGTAAATTAGTTTGCTCTGCAATATCATTGATCATCGTAATAATCTCTGAAATTTCAATTGAACTTTTTTCAATTTTTAACATCTCTCCTTCTAATAGATTCATTGACTCCATACCAACTTTAGCTTTTTCTAATGCTTTCTTAGCATAATCATTTCCTTTAATAGACTCATTGGTAACTACTTTAACCATTTTATTAATATCATTAAAGTTAGCTTCGGTTTTTTCAACACTGGCCGCCTGTTCATGAGCTGATTGGGTTAAGGCTGATGTGGATTGATATAAAATTCTCAAATTATTCGTTAAAGTAACAATGGCTCTAAACACCTGTTGGACTAGTTCTCTCAGTGTTTCTATGGTATTATTAAATGAACTAGAAAGTTTCTCAATTTCATCTTTAGAATTAACTTTAATGACTTGTAAACTCAAATTTCCTTTCGTGATCTCATCTGCTGCATTTACTACCTGCAGAATCGGCTTGGTAATAATATTACTATACTGAATAATAATCGCAGATAAAAAGAGTAAAGCAATCATAATGATACCAACAGTAATCCAGCGAATAAACACTAATGGAGCCATAAAATCCTGATCCCGGAAACAAACGGCTACAATCCAGTTCATTTCTTCCAGAGGAGCAAAATAGGCAATCCTCTTGTAGGTTTTTGTCGGATCTTTAAAATCCTGTTCATAATATTCTATTTCATTGTTGTCTAAATCTTCTTGTTCAATGCGCTGGATCATTTCCCGATAAAAAGCAAAGTGATTTGCATCTCGATCATAATAGACATTGGTATTTTCAGCTGTTGGGTGAATAACCATATTTCCTTGCATATCAAATATAAAGGCATAGCCATTTTTCAAAAAATTTACCCCCATGATTTTGTTCCGCAAGGATTCCAGTTTGGTTTGTTCAATTCCAAAAAAAATACAGCCGATGAAATTTCCATTATTATCATAAAAAGGTTGATAAGAAGCAATATATGGGATTTCATCAATTAGCGATAATCCTTGATAGGATTGTTCTAAAATAATAGATTGATAAATTTCATCTTCTTTTGAAATATAACTACCAATGATCCTATCTTGCGTGGTTGGCCGGATAATACTGGAAGAAATACAAACCAAACCCTCTTCAAAGAGTTGATAGACACTCACATCCCCATTATTGATGGTAGACAAATAATCCACCAATTGAGTATCTTTATACATCAATTGATCATTCACTTTTAATGAAGGAATTTTATAGTTCGTTACCTGAACAGTTGTTTTATGTAAAACATAAATGTCTATTTCATCTTCTTTGATGAGTTCAACAGTATCCTTAAAATAATTAGCACAAACTAAAATACCGGTATCTACCCGCTCCTGATTAATTTCATAACCTGTCCGGGCCATTTTTATGATTAAATCTTTTATATTATTAAGATTTTCTTTTTCCAGATTTCTTAAGGTTGATTGGGTAAAAAAATAGATAACCAACCCTAAAAGCATAATAAAAACTAAAGTTACACCACCAAAAACTACAATATATTTCTTTCTTAAAGTCATAAGATTAGTCCGCTTCTTTGATAAAAAAAGAGTATTTTGCTATGATTTTCGGTTAAAAAAACCTTGAATGTTAATTATTTCTCTGTTTTTTTACCTTTAAATCTATTCAGTATTCTAAAAGACATTCAGTATGACTCGCTTGTTTTATCAGTTTTGCTACAATAAAATTTTCCTTATTTGTGATCTCAGTGATCATAAAGCTCTGTAATTTGTTAAGAGTTTATTATTTAAGAAAAGCTATTTGACATTTCCTTTTTCCTGTCAAGCTTTAAAAATATTCCGGTATAATTCTTGCCATAGCCCGTATTTTTATATATAGTTGAAAAAAAATCAAGGACAAATACTACTTATGAATCGCTATCAATCCCGTGGAGTCAGTGCAAAAAAAGAAGATGTTCATCAGGCAATCAGCAAAATTAATAAGGGATTATTTCCTCAGGCTTTTTGCAAAGTTGTACCAGATATTTTGACTGGTGATCCTGAGTACTGCACAATTATGCATGCTGACGGAGCAGGAACAAAATCATCACTGGCCTATATTTATTACAAAGAAACAGGAGATTTATCTGTATTTAAAGGCATAGTTATGGATGCTATTGTAATGAATATTGATGATCTGCTTTGTGTTGGTTGTACGGATCAATTTCTCCTTTCTAATACCATTGGCCGAAATTCCCGCTATATACCTGGGGAAGTCATCAAAACAATTATTACTGCCTACGAAGAAATCTGCCAGTGGTTTATTGATCAGGGCATTTATATTCTTCCGACAGGTGGCGAAACAGCTGATATTGGCGATTTAGTCCGCACACTAGTAGTAGATACTACGGTTATTGGAAGAATGAAAAGGGCAAAAATTATTTCAAATGAAAATATTAAACCAGGCATGGTGATTGTCGGTTTGGCATCATCCGGCCAGACTAATTATGAGACAGAATACAATAGCGGAATAGGATCAAATGGACTGACTTCTGCCAGGCATGATCTTTTACATAGAAAGTACAAGGATAAATACCCTGAATCATGTGATCCCCTCATTCCAGATGAAGTGTGCTATTCTGGACCATATGATGTTATCACAAAATTACCTGAACTGAAACAGGATATTGGTAAATCCATTCTTTCACCAACCAGAACTTATGCTCCTGTGATTAAGGCTATTTTACAAACATTAACAGACAAGCTAGGTGGTATTGTCCATTGTTCAGGTGGAGCCCAAACCAAGTGTCTCAATTTTGGTCAGGGATTACATTATATTAAAGATCAGTTATTTCCTACTCCCCCATTATTTCAAATTATCAAAGAGACTACCCAAACGTCTGATCAGGAAATGTATCAAGTTTTTAATATGGGACATCGTATGGAACTCTATACTGATGAAAAATCAGCAGCAGAAATCATCAATATTGCCGACACTTTTAGCTTACCTGCGAAAATTGTCGGCCACATCGAAGAAGCAAAAGAAAATAGACTGACTATTAAAAATCAAACTGAAATAATTCATTATCAGGCAGGTTAAAATGGCAAATATTGCAGTAATGGCTTCTGGGAATGGTACCAATTTTCAAGCATTAGCAGAACATTTTCAAAACAAGAGCAATCATTCTCTTGCTATACTTATTTGTAATCGTCAAAAAGCTTTTGCTTTAACACGAGCTAAAAAACTTGAAATAGATACTTACCTAGTCAATTATCTTAAGGAAACCCCAAATTCAGTTGAAAATAAAATCATAAATAAATTAAATGAGTATCAAATAGATATAGTTTTTTTAGCTGGGTACATGAAAATACTGAGTGATTTTTTTATAAAACATGTCAATCGTCCTGTTATTAATATTCACCCTTCCCTTTTACCTTTATATAAAGGAACTCACTCAATTGAGCGTGCTTTTCACTCAAATGATCAACAATCGGGAATCACCATTCACTATGTTAATGAAGAATTAGATGGCGGCGAGATAATTTTTCAAAAATCAATTAATATTGATCGGTCAAAACCACTGGATTTTTTTGAAGAGAACATCCATCAATTAGAGCATCAGTTTTATCCGGAGATTGCAGAAAACCTTTGTAATAAAATAGATCAACACAAATCACAATCTTTACTGGACAGAACTGAAATAAGAAAGTAAAATATAAATCAGTCAATACTAGTAGAAAAATTAGGAGTAAAAAATGGAAGAAGATAAAAAAACTATTGCAACCATGGGCTTAGATAGTAGTGGAGCTCCATTAGTAAAAGAACCTATTTTTATATCTTTATCATCATACAAAAATTCAAAATATCTGGATATCCGAAAGCACTATTTTGCAGATGATCAATGGCTGCCGACTAAAAAAGGGGTAACTTTACAATACAGTCAGATCAATGAATTACAGCAAATACTCAATGACCATGCAGATGAGATTAAGAGCTGGTTTGATGAGCAATGACAAACTGAATGCTCTATCACAAAGTGATACTTCCACACATCTGTATCTTCTTACACAAGCTGAAAAAAATAATGAATTACTGTTGATTTATCCGGAAAATCATCCGCTAAACACCAATCAGCTGGTTGTTCATTTTGATAATTCTCAAATAGATAATATAGAAAACAAAATTAAACACCTGTTGAAAACTTATTTTAAGTTTCAAATTATTCCAACCCAATCTCAATATTTCTGGCAGAAAGTAATTATTGATTTCCTAGCAGGATCAGGGATATTTGTCTTTATGGCAATAATCATTGTTGATCCAATACCTCTGGTAGATGAAATTCTTCTATCCCTTTGCGGAGCATTTTTGGTTCACCATTTTTTTTCAAATTCTGTGATTGCTCCATTTATATCTGAAAAAAAAATTAACAATTGTATAAAAAAATATCCTATTGAATTTCATTTTTCAACAAAAAAAAAAAAAATCAATCATCTCTATCAGCACTTTCATCAAAAAAACGAAAAA
>JAKSBL010000653.1 GCA_022361115.1 Spirochaetota bacterium
CATGAAGCAAATTATTTGGTTAAATCGTTTGTTTAATATATCATAATTTCAATATTAATAGTATAAATAGTATAGAAAAACAACAAAAACCTGTAAAATATCTGAAAACAGGATAAAAAATATTGAAAAAAATCTTGAGAATAGATATGATTATTAAAAGATGAATATAAATAAATTTCCGATACTAATTATTTTCATTTTGTTTATCCAATGTGGGAAAATGGAAATTCCTAAAGCCTTAAAAAGCAGTGAACAATACATCGAACTGATTAATCAAGCTGATTGGAAAAAAATCTGGGATATTTCAGCAGAAACCTATAAAAAAAATTATGATTTTACTCGATTATTAAGATTAAAGGCCTGGATCGATTTTGAGTTTGGCCCTTTTATAGAATACAAGTTAATCTACTTTTATTCTGGCAGTAAAATTGGTTTTTTTAACCGAGGTTATATTACTACCCGGTATGAAATCATGAGTAATCGTGGTTATGGGGAAATTGAATTACAGCTGGTTAAAGAAAATGGAGAATACCGTCTAACCAGTCTGAGTATTTATAAAATACCAAAAATATAAACTTAAGGAAAGTCCTATGAAAAAATATGCTTTCATCACAATAGTTGTAACCTTTTTATTTCAATTAAATGCACAGAAATTTGATATCTTTGAAATTCAGTGGGGATTAAATGCAGAACAATTGCAGCAATACCTAACAGAAAAAAATGTGGAAATAAAAGAATTTGCCTATTATTCGATTCGTTCTGGGAAGGATCAGGCAGTAGACCTGCAAACCTCTTCTTTTATCAAGTATTCTGCAGAAAGTTATCTTCTCTATGATCATATCAATTCTTTATTGATTTTTACATTCTATAACTCCAATGGAACATTGGAAGGATTGCAATTATCAAAAGTCGAGATTTATTTAAAAAGAAAGGATCATAATGGATTGCCTGTAAATATTCGCTCTATTTTTAAAAACCAAATTTCTGTTTTTTGTGAAAAAAATGATATTATCCTAAAAACCTCTGAGGAAAATGAAATATTCCGGCAATATGATTATGAAATCAACCTGGATAACATATATGTTAGTTTTATGGCAAATATAGGTGACAATCGTTTAAATCGCAATGAATCATTATATATTTCACTTGAGAATAATGAATTACAGAGTATGCTTTTACAAAAGGAAGTCAGCATTCAATCAAAAAAAGACGAAATTATTAATGGGTCTGAGGAATAAAAGAAATCTCTAGTTTCTATTTGGAACTTTAACACAAATTGTGTTATAAATACTGCCAGGAAAATGTCATTTTTAACTTACCTTTAGTTCATCATATATCATTTAAATCCAGGAATGAACATGAAAAAGCTCTTATGCAACATTATTATTCTTTGTTGTTTATTTAGTTGTAAAAACCATAAAAAAACTAGCTTGTTAATCAAAGATCAAATGCTTAAAAAAACTGAAATGACTCCCCGCAATTGGATAGATCATTATCAAATAAAAAATCCTCAACAATTGATTTTTGAGGACCCTAACTATTATTATTTATTTGCTAAATACTATTATCAACGAAGTGGGTTTGATGCTTATTATTTATATTGTATTCAACAGGGAATTTCGACTGAAAACATTTATCAAAAAGAAAGTATTGTGCACTTTTTAAAAACCATCATCAATGAAAACAAATATCAACTACTCAATGATCAACTTATGATTCAATTCTCCCTTTTACCTGAAGACTGGCAGGCTTTCTGGACCCATTTTAACAATAAAGATTTTAGAAAAGCTTTCAACTATTTACCCAATGACATTCACTATATTCCACTGATTTCTTATATTCTCCATCAAACAGATATGGAGATAGACATAGAATTGAAAAAAACTTTTACTCAATATCTATCTAAGGTTTATCAGAAAGCTGGGTGGCTGACCTATTATCATGAACTAAAGGAAATTGAGGAATGGGTTGATAGTTCTTATATTGCCTTTCTGAATCAATTGGCAAATGAAGAATTCGAAATTGAGGCTGCTCAATGGGAAATACTATTTCAAGAAGTTATTGAAGATGGATTACTGAGAACATTCTATAAACAGGTGAATTCCCACTCTCCTTTAAGAAAGCAGTTATTTCAATTACTTAAAAAATATCAACAAGGAAACTCGGAAGTTGCCTATTTATATTCCCTAGAGGTACTTCATTTTAAGGGAATCCATAGCGGGATCAGACAGATCAAAAAAGTCATAGATCAATTTTCACCCGGGAGCAGTGAATATTATTATTTGCAAAGTAAAGTTCTTATAAATCAAGCAGCTTTAACCAAGCAGTGGCTGGATCAGGTGGTGGAATTTATCAATCATTATCCAGAATATTATCGATCCCGTTTATTATTAGGTGAATTATTTATAATGGCTATTCAGCAGAAAAATCAGCAGGTCTTAAAATGGCTGAATAAAATTAAAGTACAGAGTTTATCCAGCACTGAGCAAGCTAATTTTTATTATCGAATGTTTGTTTTAACTCAAGAAAAATACTGGATGGAACAATTGAAAATGCATTATCCTTTGTCCTATGGAGCATTACGTTTAACTTCACAAAATATCGAGAATACGTCTGCTGCTCATAATCTACCAGAAGTGGTTCATTCTGAAAAAGGAAAAGATTTGGAACTAAAGTTCAAATACTACCAGGAGTTTCAGGATGAAGAGGCAATACTTGCTTTAGATTGGAAGTCAGTTGATCATACTGATGATCAAATAATCATTCAAAGAAAA
>JAKSBL010000061.1 GCA_022361115.1 Spirochaetota bacterium
ACATTCAATATTAATTATTTTGTTTTCTCAATCAACAAAATTGATTGCCATTTTTCTAGATACTGGGTACAATGAATTTGACTTGACTATGCTTCTCTATATGATTCCCGGAGGTGTGATTGGTGGACTATTGGGAACGATTTTACATAAAAGAATATCTTTAAGAAGGGTACAGACGATTTTTAATGTTTCTTTATTCTCTATCATTGTTTTAAATTTGTATAACGCCATGAATGGTTTTTTGATAGTCATAAATGGATAAATCGAAACATATCCGGATAGAATTTATTTGATCTTGTTCATTCAAGTTATCACTGATTGAGTTCCCCTTTTTATTTATCTCTCTGACAATTTCTGGAAAATCGTCAATATTTTGTTCAAAACATAAAAAGTGTGTTAAAATTAAATACATATCTTTTAACAACTAAGTGATACCTGGTAAATAAAATGTATCGTTTAAATCATACCATTAAGGTTTGTTTATATCTGCTAATCACTTCTTTTTTTATCATACCAATTTTTGCTGATGAAAGTAAAGATCTTATTTTAGAAGAAATTTCAAATAGTCTGGATCAAACAGTGGATTTGAGCGAGACCCAGGAGGATGCGGTTGATTTTCAACAATCCGGTCAGACTGATATTTTTCTAGATGAAAGTGGAAATTTAAAATTTGCCCAATATGATGAAGACATGGTTTTACCAATTATTAGTTTTAGAAAACCTGAAATTTTAATCAGTGATTCATTAGATGCATTTTTTATCAACGAAACTGAAGCTATTCTTGAAGAGTTATCTGTAAAAAACTATATTAAATATTTGCCAGAAGAAAAATGGAAGTTTTATCACCGTCTTTATAATAAGGAAGAAAAACGTGATATTGCTGAGTTATATCAGCGAACTGAAATTTCTGGTATGGTAGGCATTCTATTAGAAGAAACTGCTGAAGGTTTATTGGAAATAAAAGTAACCCTTTTTAATTTCTTTACTAAAGAAGAAACAACTCATAAATATTTTATTTATGAAAAGTTTGTAATCCAACAATTAAGTGGTTATAAAAACTTTTTTTTAAAAATGATCATGAGTCAGCTTTCTCCAAAAAAACTAAGTCAGTTAAAGAAAATGAAATATGAAATCCCCCCTTATGTGAGAGTGAACCCTGATTTTGAGATGACTTTATCAGGAGGACAGGGTTTTTTAATGAAGGCAATCTCTTTTGAATCTCTAAATATTTATGCTTATGGAACAAATTATTTTTTTCGTTTTCATTCCCGTATAAAAAGATTTTCCATTGAAACAGCTCTGGATTTAGCTTTTCTCTGGAATGAAAAACTGGAAGATACAAATTTAAAAACATTTACACCTGTTTTTGGTGGTTTTTTAAGTTTTAATGGCTGGTTTCGCAATCAAGTATTTAAATTGGGATTTGGTGGAGGTGTTCGGCGAGACCGGATGTATGCTATTGATAAAGATTATAGCAATAATACTTATGAAGTAATTGAATATAACTATTTATTAACATTCATTTATTTATCATTATCCATACAACCTAACAGAAAAGCTTTAATGACTTTGGATATTGGTTCATTATTTTCACCTACTCATTTTACTACAATACTACCCGCTGTATCCATGCCGATTTATTTTCGGGCAAATTTAAAATATATTATTTTTAAAAACATGTTTATTGAGTTTGATATTCCGTTTCATTCAATTGGCTCTAGAGAATACGATGAAGATAAAGGAAAATATGAAATAAATAGTCAGCCTTATGCAAATATTTGTTTCTATTTAGGATTAGGCTGGCGTTTTGAATGGAACAGGAGAAATCCATGAGACTAAATTTTAAATATAGAATCATTTATTTCTTTCTTTTTTGTTTTTACTTGTGGCCAGGCTATTCTATTGATTCAATATTGATATTAAATTTTGAAAATCATACTGACAAAAGAGAATATAATTATTATCAGGATGTAATAATTGAATCTCTCCGCAATCATCTCAATTATATACCTGAAACCATTGATAAGATTTATTTTGAAACCGAACTGCTGAAGATAATAAAAGATAAGGAAAAGCAAAATCTTCTGCAGAAATACTATCATTTAGAAGGAGAAGTTTATCGGTTAACACCACCTGAACAGAAAGAAGAAGATGAAAAAAACTTATGGGATTTATTTAAACAGCTAGACTATAATAAAAGTTATTTACTATTTGATCAGGATGATATTGCACCTGGTATCACTAATCTAGAGAAAATCAGGAAAATTGCCTTAAGGAAAAGTGTAGATTATTTAATTACCGGATATTATTTAGTCTATGATAAACAGATTAAAATTGTGTTCCGGGTTTATGATTTATTTCTAAACAAAATACATTATATCAAGGAAATAAAAGGTGATTCTGAACAAGATATTTTTGATCTAGTCAGGCAGGGGGTAAAAGAACTTTTTAAACAAATGTCAGAAAAAGCAGCTGCTGATTTTGTTAAAAATAATCAGAAATCTATTATTGAAGAGCAAGCTAAAGAGATCGCAGAACTCAGGAGAGAATTTCTTGTAGTTTTTAAACTGGGCGCCTTATATAATGGAATTATATCTAACATTAGAGATTTAAATATAGAAAACAATTATGATTTAAATGCTCCTTTTAATTTAGTCAGCCATTCGGCCACCCCTTTTTTTTTTTTTTTTTATTACAGAAGTGTCAATCAGCATTATTTTGGATTTGGTCTGGATTTTTCTACACCCATTTTTTTTTCTATGCCTAGGTATAATAGTTTTACCCGTATTAATTTAATGTTTACTTTTGGTTTTCGTCAGAGGTATATCTTTAAATGGGGAATAGAAATGATGATGAATCTTTATCAGAAATACGCACAAGATAAAAGTGAAGCTATTAACATCTTTCTTTTCTATGCAGGAATTAATTTTGCTTTTCAGTATATGCCTAAAGGATTTCCTTTTTACCTGGAAGGGGGATTTTCAGTATTTCCTCCTGTAATCCCCTATAAAGAAGGCTATGGAGATGGTGATGGGGGAGATGGGCCCCTGCCTTTTTTAGTAAACATTGAGGGTTCGATGTTTAGAGAAAGCTATCTTTTTCCTGTCAGCCCAAAAATTGGGGCAGCTTATTTTTTTACTTCTGATGTGGGGATATTTATTGATTATGCTATGTATTATACCAGAATTAGTTACAAATTATATAAAAAAAATAAAGCGACCGGTGCTGGTGATAAGATCTATTTAGGTAAAGAAATTGCTATTTATAATCGTCTTACAATTGGTATAGTTTATCGGAATATTATTCGATAAATTTGTTAAATCCTTAAATCATGAAGATTATATTGACAGCAATATAGATATATGATTAAATGGAGATAATAATAAAATTCTAAAAAAGCAAATCGATTTTTTTGTCTTGAGGTGTAAGAATGAAAGCAGAATGGATCAATCCTTTTATGTCAAATGCAATTGCAGTTTTGGAGCAAATGGCAAATATCAAATTTGAACGTAGTAGTATGACTATGAAAGAAGATCCTACTCCAACTAATGAAATTTCTATTATTGTTGGAATTACAGGATTTATTCAAGGACAGGTTGTTTATAGTTTAAAAGAACATACAGCCCAAAGGATTGCTCAAGCTTTAGCACCTAATGAAAAAACAGTGGTTGATGGTGCCTTTATTGAGTCTTCAATTGCTGAAATAGCAAATATTATTACCGGTCGTACCACAATTCAGCTATCCGGAAAAGACCGGGTCCTTCATATCACTCCCCCAACCATTATCATGGGAAAAAATTACTCCATTAGTTTCATCAAACTAAATACCATTTCTGTTAACCTCTCATCCCGTTTTGGAACTATGGAAGTAAATATAGCCATGAAAGAAGAGGAAGAAAATAAAGGCTAAGCTTTTCCCTCATAATTTCTGGTTATACATTGACAATTTTTTATATTTATGATATTCTTCCTCCCTGTTTACCTTAGTGTTTTAAGCTAAGATAATGTTTAAGAAGAAATAAAACCAATTTTAAA
>JAKSBL010000172.1 GCA_022361115.1 Spirochaetota bacterium
AATGGCTTATATTCTCATTGTTAATCCGCTCATTTTGTCTGAAACAGGAATGGATTTTGGTGCATTATTTACAGCTACTGCTTTATCATCTTTAGTTGCCTGTCTAGTAATGGCTCTAGTTGCTAAATTACCTTTTGCCCTGGCTCCTGGGATGGGATTAAACGCATTTTTTGCTTATACAGTTGTTTTAGGAATGGGTTATTCCTGGCAATTTGCTTTAACAGCTGTATTTTTAGAAGGTATTATTTTCCTTATTCTGACCTTCTTAAATGTTCGAGAAGCTATTATTAATTGTATTCCTATGAACCTAAAAAAAGCGATTTCTGCTGGTATTGGACTATTTATTGCTTTGATTGGTTTAAATAATGCTGGTTTAATCGTTTCTGGTCAAGGTACTCTAGTATCATTAGGTAATTTAGGAAGTGGTGGCGCTATTGTAGCTGTTATCGGTTTAATTATAACAGTATTTTTAGTACAAAAAAAAGTAACCGGTGCTTTAATTATCGGTATTTTAGTTGGTACTGTTGTGGGAATTCCATTAGGTGTAACCAGCCTGGAAAACTTTAAAATAGTTTCTATGCCTGCATCTGTGGCTCCGATTTTTTTCAAATTTGAGTTTGATAAAATTTTGTCATTAGATATGGTATTTGTTTTATTTACATTTCTGTTTGTTGATATGTTTGATACAGTTGGAACCCTTATTGGTGTCTCTACAAAAGCTAATATGCTTGATGAGGAAGGAAAACTTCCAAAAGCAAAACAAGCTCTGTTTGCTGATGCTGTAGGAACAACAGTTGGAGCTATGTTAGGAACCAGTACTGTAACTACTTATGTAGAAAGTGCTGCTGGTGTTGAAGAAGGTGGAAGATCTGGTTTAACAGCTCTAACAACAGCTGTTTTATTTGGCATTGCCCTGCTCTTTTCTCCCCTATTTTTAATGGTACCAGGTGCAGCAACAGCTCCGGCTTTGATTTTAGTTGGTTTATTTATGATGTCACCTATTAAGGATATTGATTTTGGCGACTATACAGAAAGTTTTCCGGTATTCTTAACACTAGTTATGATGCCATTTACCTATAGTATTGCTGAAGGGATAGCCTTTGGTGTGATTTCATATGTGATTTTAAAAGTATTAACTGCCAGACAAAAAGAAGTACCCATATTAACTTATATCATTGCTGCTATTTTTGTCCTTAAATATGTAGTTGATATTATTATGAAACATTAATTCTCTATAGAATTTACGATTTTAAAACAGGGTTTCTTAAAAAGGAGACCCTGTTTTTTTCTATTTTTCAATAAGTATTTTTGAGCATTATCCGTGACCATCTGTAAATTTTTAAAAAACTTTGAAGGATTCTTTATGAAGTTGATTCCAAAAACTTGAGCCACACTTTACGGTTACGCGGGCCATCAAATTCACAATAGTATATTCCTTGCCAGGTTCCCAACATTAATCGTCCCCCTTTTATGATAATCTGAATGCTGGAACCCATGAGGGATGCTTTTATATGAGCAGGTGAATTCCCTTCCATATGTCGAAAAGGTTGTTTTTCTAATTGAAAACTTCTTAAGCCCATAATGATATCTCTTTGTACATCAGGATCTGCGTTTTCATTAATAGTAACTCCAGCAGTTGTATGGGGAACAAATACAGTAGCAATTCCATTCTTTACTGAACTTTTTTGCAACTCTTCATTGATTAAGTGAGTGATATTAATAAGTTGTTCTTTTTGTTGAGTTGGTACACTTCTTTCAACCATTCTTTCATTCCTCCCTTTATTTATGTGTGATATGCTTACTCTTTTGGATAAATGATCTACTTAATTTTACCAATAATAACATAACATATCGTTATTTATCAAACAATAAAATCAATTAAATCTTTAAAATTAATATTATGCTAAAAAAAAATCATGAAATGATCTAAATATCAATTTTTTTTAATTTTTTGTTTTTCTCTGTAAAAAATAGCCATTTTGATTGACTAATCACAAAAGGAAAGTTATATTTAACTAAATTTTTTCTTTAAAATCGTGCTATGTTAAAAATGTGGAATGAACCATTATTAGTTTTTGCCCTTCTCAGTTTACTCTTATTAACTGCAACTTTTATCAGATCAAAAGTTAGCTTTTTTCAGAATTTTTTTGTACCTAATAGTATTATTGCTGGTTTTTTAGGGTTGCTTTTTAGTTCACTTCTGTTCAGGTTTATCCCCTTATCTTCTGAAATACTAAAAGATTTTCTGTATCATTTACTAGGGATAACTTTTATTGCTTTGACATTAAAAAGAAATCGAGAAAATCGTTCTAAAAGTATTGATTCATTAAGAACTGGATTTTTATTTGCTGTGGGTTATGGAATTCAGGCTTTTATTGGTTTTGCATTAGCTTTATTTGTTTTTAGTAAAATCAAACCAGACTTTAATCCCTTAAATGGAATTTTGGTTCAACTCGGTTTTTCAAACTCTCCTTCTGTTGCTAGTAATATTGCTCTAGGTTGGGAAAATGCTTTAAATAATACCCCTAATCTTCCCAGTAACTTTGCTGAAACCATTGGAATTCATTATTCCAGTGATATTGGTTTAACTTTTGGGACTATCGGTTTTTTAATAGCTTGTTTTATTGGTATTCTCTTAATTAAGTGGGGATCAAAGAGAGGGTATACTGCTTTTTTTAATCATCAGAAAGAGCAGGAAAATAGTGATTTAAAAAGTATAAAAAAAGGAATCATTTCCAATCCAAAACAACAAATATCTGCTGGCAAACAAACAACTTTACCTGAAGCAATTGATACATTATCTATTCATTTTGCTGTTGTAATGGTTATCTATCTGGCAACTTATTTTATTTTAAAATTGATTATCTATTTTATGACCTTGCTTCCTCAATCCGTTTCTTTTTTAGCAGGGGTGATTATCAATTTTCATTTTATTTTTGGTGCACTTATTGCAATGATAGTAAACCGCCTTTTATATCATACAAAAAAAGAATACATTATCAATTCTGGAATTATGGAAAGAATCTCTGGTTTAGCAGTCGATTATATGGTAACTGCTGCTATCTCTGCTATTTCATTAACCATTGTTTTTCAATTTATTGTCCCTATATTAGTGATATCCATAGTTGCCGGGGTTGCAACTTTTTTTCTTTTTATGTATCTAGGTAGTCGAAGTTTTACGAATTACCAATTTGAGAGAATCATTACCATTTTTGGTATTGCAACCGGTACAATGGCAACCGGAATGGCCCTTTTAAGAGTGATGGATCCTGAATATCGTTCTCCCATTGCTACAGATATTATGTATGGAAGCGGAATTGTTTTCTTTTTAACTATGCCGATTATGTTGTTAATCAATCTTCCTCTCAAAGCTATTATTAGTAATAACAGTCAGTTACATCTTCTGGCCTTATTTTTAGTCTTCCTCTATTTCATCATTATTATATTAGTCTGGCGTTTAACCGGCTTAATCCGTTTTAAGAAGCCCTTAAACCAACTCATGTTCTGGGAAAAGAATTAATATGTTGATATTAAAACCTTTTCACTTTATATTTTCAATTATTTTATGGATAATCTGGTGGATTTTAGCAGTCATCACCATCATAACTATTTCCTTTATTTCATTATTTACTTCAGTTGATTTTCATAATAAAATGGTGAGAATAACTTGTACCATATTAACTTATTGTGTTTTTATCTTTCCCCGTTTACGCGGAATACCAGAAAATGAAGTTCCTTTTCCAGCAATTTATGTTGGAAATCATGTCAGTTTTTTTGATTTATTTATTTCAGGAATGATACTACCAGGTAATCCAAGGGGATATGAAATGCATCAGCATTTTAACTACCCTATTTATGGTTGGTTCTTAAAGCAGTTCGGACAAATTCCAGTTGAAAAAAATAATAGAACTAGTGTTATTCGTTCCTTAAAAACAGGAATTGATATTCTAAATAATCAAATTCGCTCCATTTTAATTATGCCAGAAGGCGAAAGAACAAGAGATGGCAGCCTATTAAAATTTAATAATGGCGCTTTTTATTTATCACGCAAAACCAGTGTTCCTATTGTACCCGTAGTTTTTAAAAAACTATACGAAAAAAGCAGCCGTTTCACCTACTTGCTCAGACCAGGCTTTTGTGATGTGATTTTGCTAAAACCAATTTATCCAGAGCATTACAAAAATGAAAATGAAATGAAGTCGGTTGTATATGATGCTATCAATCATGAATTACACAACTAAACCAAATATTTTATTACTCCAAAATAATAAATAGTAGAAGGCGATTTATGATTCATTTATTTTATAAATTTCTGTATTCACTTTTTATGATATATTGTTTCTTTTTTCGGCCAAGAATAAATGGGGTTCATGTTGCAGTCTGGTATCAAAATAAGATTTTAATGATAAAAAACTCTTACCGCAAAATACTAGGTATCCCTGCTGGTCGATTGAAAAAAAATGAAGAGGAAGTAGTTGGAGCCTGTCGTGAACTGAGAGAAGAAACAGGTATTAAGGCCAAAACAGAAGATTTAAACAAAGTTTTAGACATCATACAAGAAGAAAAGTATGCTACTGATCATATTATTTTATTTGAATATCACCCAACTGAGTTACCAGAAATACAAGTAGACAATAAAGAAGTTATCTGGGCACAATTTATGTCAGCTGATGAGGCAGCAAAGCTTAAAATTTATAATCCTATTCGAGAATATATTTTGAAAAAATCCAAAGATTTTTAAGCATTATAAGTTGTGGATGAAACATCTCCCCCCTGTCCTGTCCAGTCTGTGTGAAAAAACTCCCCTCTTGGTTTATCTTTTCTTTCATAGGTATGGGCTCCAAAATAATCCCTTTGAGCCTGTAGTAAATTAGCTGGTAGATTTTCAGAGCTATAGCCATCAAAAAAAGCAATGGCTGAACTCATACAAGGAACCGGTATTCCATTTTCAATGGCTCTAGCAGTTACTTTCCGCCAGGATGAGAGACAATCCAGTAAAATATCTTTAAAATAATCATCTAACAATAAATTATCCAATTCAGGATTTTTATCATAAGCTGTCTTAATTTTTCCTAAAAACTTACTACGGATAATACAACCAGCTCGCCAGATGAGAGCAATATTTCCATAATTTAAATCCCAGTGAAATTCATGAGAAGCTTCTTTCATCAACATAAATCCCTGAGCATAAGATACAATTTTAGAAGCTAATAAAGCTTTACGAATATCTTCTGTAAATGAAAAATCATTAATTTTCAGCACTTCTGGTTTTTTGATAATTTTAGCTGCTTGAGTTCGTTCTTCTTTTTTAGCAGAAAGAGCTCTGGCAAAAACTGCTTCACTAATCAAAGTCAGAGGGATACCTAGATTTAATGCATTAATTCCAGTCCATTTACCAGTCCCTTTTTGGCCAGCAGTATCTAGTATTTTTTCAACTAATGGTTGGCCATCGGTATCATTTTTTGTAAATATCTGTGAAGTTATTTCTATTAAATAACTATCCAGCTCTGTTTCATTCCATTGTGTAAAAACTTGCTGAATTTGGCTTGCAGATAAACCTAAATATTCTTTCATCAGGTGATATGCTTCACAGATTAATTGCATATCTCCATATTCAATACCATTATGAACCATTTTAACAAAATGGCCGGACCCGCCTGTTCCAATCCATTCGCAACAGGATTGCTTATCTTCAGTTTTTGCACTGATTTTTTTAAAAATATCTTTAATTGATGGCCAAGCTTTTGGATTCCCTCCAGGCATAATTGATGGGCCATGACGTGCACCTTCTTCTCCACCTGAAATACCAGAACCAATATAGAGAATTCCACTTTCTGCTAATTCATCGATTCTCCGTTGGGTATCAGTATAATTTGAATTTCCACCATCAATAATAATATCTCCAGGTTCTAAATGTGGTAAAAGACTTTTTATAAAATGATCAACGACTTCACCTGCTTTGACCATCAGCATAATCTTGCGCGGTTTGATTAATTTATCAATCATTTCTTCTAGCGAATGGACTCCAATTATATTTGTACCTTTGGCAGCACCATTTACAAAGTCATCTACTTTAGAAGTTGTTCTATTATATGCAACAACAGTAACACCATGATCATTCATATTAAGAATTAAGTTTTGTCCCATGACTGCCAAACCAATGACAGCTATATCACCTTTTTTTGACATATTGACTCCTTATATGTTGTTGATTTTCAATGCTGCAGCTTTATCTAATATCCACTCTGTTGTTCCTTTTAAGCTTTTTATTTGTGCAGCAGGATAACAATTATTTGTTTTTTCTTTATTTAAAATATCTTTTAAAATATCTTGTTTATTTGTTCCGGTTACTAAGTAACTGATCCTCAAACCCTTTCTGAGCACATTGGCAGTCAGGGTAATCCTCTTTTGACCGGTTTGCGGATGTGTTGCTATAGCAGCGAGGGAAGGATGATCCAGAGGAATCCCGTCAGGAAAAAGGGAAGCTGTATGACCATCTTCTCCCATTCCAAGAATAATCCAGTCAAAAACTGGCACATGATCTTCCAAAGAGATCCAGCCTTGCATTTCATTAATCAATCTTTTTACTTCTTCTTCCGGATTATTTTCTCCAAATATTCTATGAATATTTTTTTGATCTGGTAATTCATGTAAAAAAGTACGATAGGCTGTACCATAATTGCTCTCTTCATTTTCCGGAGCTACACACCTTTCATCTCCCCACCAGAAATGAAGATTAAGCCAGTTTATTTGAGAGAAATAGGATTCTTTAGCAAGTACCTCAAATATTGCCAAGGGGGTACTCCCACCGGAAAGTGAAATATGAATAGGCTTATTTTTGTTCGAATAATGAATCAATTCGTCGGCAATAAACTGTGCGATAGCATTTTTATCATTAAAGATTTTAATTTGGTCCATTGTTTTTCCAATTTTGCTAATATTAAAAGTCACCTTCTAAGAAGATGGTTAGATAAAAGGCTATGCCTTAAGTTGAATTAAATATTATCATATCCTTCAGGTGTATCACTATGAGGATTACGCCACGCCCGTTTGTCTCTTTGCAACATTTCAACTGCCTGAACTGGCCCCCAGGATTGGGCAGGATATCCATATAAATTACCAGGTGGTTGGTAAAGATTTCCTGTGTCTGTACGGTATTCTAAAATAGGTTGTACAAACTTCCAACAGGTCTCAACAGTATCAGCTCGAGAATAAAGGGTGGCATCTCCTAACATACAATCCAATAATAATCTTTCATATGCAGTTAGAATATACTCATGTGCCATATCTGCATAATGAAACTCCATTTTTGCTACCTTTGAGTTAAATCCTGCACCAGGTTCTTTTAAACCAAATTTAATTAAAATACCTTCATTTGGTTGAATTCTAATAACTAATTTATTGTCTGGTGGATTAACTCCAAAGACTGGATGAGGGGTTTGCTTAAAATGGATCACCACTTCTGTAAGGCGTATTGGTAATCTTTTACCTGTACGTATATAAAAGGGAACTCCATTCCAGCGCCAGTTATCAATATGCACTTTTAAAGCTACATAAGTTTCTGTTCGGGAATTATCCGGCACCCCTTCTTCATCACGATAAGCTGGAACCTTTTTTTTATCCACAACAGCATCCGTATACTGTCCTAAAACCATATTTTTAGTGAGTTTTTCTCTTGATAATGGCCGTAAGCATTGTAATACTTTTACCACCTCATTTCTTACCGAATCAGCATCAATTGCTGCAGGTGGTTCCATAGCAATTAAAGCTACTAGTTGAAGAAGATGGTTTTGCAGCATATCACAAACAGCTCCGGAAGCATCATAATATCCCCCCCGCCCTTCCACACCGATATTTTCAGAAGAAGTAACTTCTACATAGTCTACATAACTTCGATTCCATAATGGTTCAAAAATTGCATTGCTAAATCGAAATACTAATAAGTTTTGAACGGTTTCTTTCCCAAGATAATGATCAATCCGATAGATTTGATGTTCTTGATAGTATTTTAACAGATATTTATTGAGTTTATGAGCACTTTCAGCATCAGTTCCAAAAGGTTTCTCTACAACTATCCTTCTCCAACCCTCGGTTTCTTTATTTAAATTATGTTTTGCTAAAGCTCCAGGAATCACTTGATAAAGTTTAGGAGGTGTTGCCAGATAAAATACATAATTATGATGAGTTTTTTCTTTTTCTTCAATTTCTTTAAGACGTTCTGCAACTTTACCATATTCAGCAGAATTCATGGTATTGATAGCTAAATAATAGAGATGATGAGTAAAACTGACAATTTTCTTCGTATCCAAAGGTTTTCTTTCAGAAAATTCTTCTAAAGCAGAGTGCATATTCTGACGGAACTCTTCATCTGTTAACTGTGTACGAGAAATACCTAAAATGGAAAAATTATCAGGTAATAAACCAGCAATATACAAAGTAAACAAAGCTGGAACTAGTTTTCTTTTGGTTAAGTCACCCGAAGCACCGAAAATGACAAGGCAATTGGGATCAGGTTTTTTCATTTTAGACCCTTAAAATTTTCTTTTTCTATTATAGAAGAAATCATGTTCAAAGGCAAGATAAAAATGAAAAATATTTAATAATACTTAATAAACATTATATATACTTAAGTCTTCTTTTTTGCTTTATAAAACTCTTCACTCAAAATATCCATATATATTTCATCAGCTTCTTGCATATTTCTCATAACAGCTTTTCTCCGCCGGCCAATTTCTTTAAAACCAATTTTTTTATAACATTTCAATCCACGATTATTGAAATCATATAACCTTAACATAATATTTCTCAGGTTTAAAAAACGAAATCCGTAATCCATTAATAGACACATGGCTTCTTCACCATAACCTTTTCCCCAATAATCTTTGTTACCAATAAATAAACCGATTTCACAATTACGATGAATAGCATTATAATCATTAAAACCACAGATACCTAAAAGTTTTTCAGTTTGTAAATCCACAATAGCATAATTATGTTCTTTAACCAATTTGGGGAGAATTTCCTTTTCTTGAAATAAAGATATGTTTTTGGTTGCGATCTGTAATGTATTAGTCACTTCCAGATCATTAAGGTAGGCTGTAATCTTTTCTGCATCTTCCAGAAAAATTGGAGAAAGAAAACACTTTTTACCAACCATTTTTTTATAATATCTCATTTGTTTTTATAGTTCCCTTTCCAGGTCACGATAACTTTGATCTAAATTGGTTACATAATCTGATAAATCTTTTGTTCGTTCTTCAAAAGATTTTAATGCAATATCTTCTTCATCACTAATAATTTCTTTAATACGCCGGGAATCTAATTGTAGCTGTTTTAAAGACATAACTGCTGAGTTGATTCGTAATGCAATAATCTCTCTTTGTTCGATCATATTGTTATGGGAATCGAAATGTCTTTGGTATTGATCAATGTTTTTTTGATATTCATTGATTAATTTTGTATCTGTAGCCTGTTGTTGTTTAGTTTTAAGGATTTTTAATTGATTTTCGATATCTGATACAGTCATTGAGTTGATTAGATTTTTTAATTCTTGGTCACGATTAATTAATTGTTTAATCTGGCTAATATGTTTATCCAATATTTTATTGATTTCTTCTCCGCCAAATTTATCCTGCAATATTTCAGAATTTTTAACCTGTTTTTCAATATCTGCTTTTATTTTCAATGCTTCTGCTAATTGTTTTTCATATTTTTTTTCATTGAATTTGTTTTGTTTATTGGATTTAGTTGGATTTTTATGTTTAGAATGATTCGTTTTAGCAGAATACTTTTCATCCTGATTCATTTTATTTACCTCAATTTTGAAATCCTTACGCCATTCTTCAGCCTTATGTCTAAATTTTTCCCTCCATTCTCTCCGATCTTTTTCTTTCATTACACCAAAAATGATGATCAAAGCCGGAATGAGGATAAAGGGGAAAAGTCCGGTAAATATTCGAACTAAAATCAATACTCCAATAATGATCACAATAACTTTTAAAATTTTTCCTACTTGCATGAAGAATTCCTATTGACTGAAAAATGAGATACTTAAATATATAGAATTATTTGACCATCGTCAATAATTTTTTAGTTAACCCTTATATTCGTTATATTTTATATAATAACCCTCTTTTACTTTTTATCTGATTTTATCATAAAATAACCTGAATAAAAGAAAATATCATTCTTTATTTTACCAAGTATATTAATAATCTTGTCTTCTTAAAATCAATTTGCATATCTTTTTCTTTTACTTTATAATAATTAAAGGTTTTGTTCTTGAAAAAACCGTATTATAAATATCATTTTAAGGACAACAATATGGAAGATAACTATTATTATGGTTTTATAGGAAATTGTACTAGTGGTGCATTAATAAACAGAGATTGCAGTATTGATTGGTTTTGTCTACCCTATTTTGATTCTCCATCCCTTTTTGGCCGGTTGTTAGATGCTGAAAAAGGGGGGTACTTCCAAATAACAAGTCCGGATATTATTGAAATAAAACAGGAATATCTTCCTTATACTGCAATTATCAGGACAACTTTTTTAACTAAAAGCGGAACTTTTATGATTGATGACTATATGCCCCGCTTCAAATCCAGTATTGGAGAATATTACTGCCCTCCAGAATTACAAAGAAACATACGCGTTTCAGGAGGAAAACCGCGTATTTTAGTTTATCTTCAACCCATGCCAAATTATGCTCTAAAAGAAGCTCGTTATGAAATCCATAAAGAGTACATTAAAATAATTTCACAAGCTGGGGAATATGATACTTTTTACTTATATACTAATTTAGATTTTCAAAAAGTGATTGAAGGAAAGCCAATAGAATTAGAAGAAAATGCTTTTTTTCTCCTCTCTTATCATGAACAAATAGATGATATCACAAATGAAAAAATCTATTATGACTATCAACGTACAAAAACCTATTGGATGGAATGGTCAAATCGGACAAAATGTCCTGAAAAATATAAACAACAAGTTACTCGATCAGCAATCACTTTAAAAATGTTGACATATCAAAAAAGCGGTGCTGTTTTAGCAGCTTTGACAACTTCTTTGCCTGAAATTATAGGAAAAGATCGAAACTGGGATTACCGTTTTTGCTGGATTCGGGATGGGGCAATGATGATTGATGTTTATGCCCGTATTGGTCATCGTCATTCTGCTACAAACTTTATGAATTTTATTTTAAATCGTATGCCTCGTAAACATGAATCTATTCGAGTTATGTACGGCTTAAATGGAGAAATTGAACTGGAAGAAAAAACACTGGATCACCTGGCTGGTTATGGGAATTCTTACCCGGTTCGAATTGGAAATCTGGCTTATATTCAAACACAAATAGATATTTATGGAGAATTGATTGAAACCCTCTATACTTACTTTTTAGTTAACAAACAGGACATTCATCATTTAAATGAAGAAATCTGGACTGTTGTCCGTTCATTGGTCAGAGATGCTGATATCCATTGGCGAGAAAAAGATAGTGGTATTTGGGAACGGCGTGCTGATTTAGAACATTATACGCATTCTAAACTTATGAACTGGGTTGCTTTTGATCGAGCAGTTAAAATTGCCCAGTTTATTGGTAAAAACGACTATATTGAAGAATGGACAGCAATAGCAAAGGAAATTAAAGAAGATATTTTAAAAAATGCCTGGAATGACCAAGTAAAAGCTTTTACCATGTATTATGGTTCAAATAAATGTGATGCAGCTAATTTACTAATGCTTCACTATGGTTTTTTAGAAGAAAAAGATCCAAAGATCATTAGCACTGTAAAAGAGACCTATCGACAATTAGTAAAAGAAGATTATTGTTACCGCTACCTGGAAGAAGATGAGTTTGGAAAACCAGAAAACACTTTTATTGTTTGCTCTTTCTGGATGATCAATGCTTTATATTTAATTGGAGAAAAAAGCAAGGCTCACAAAATGTTTCAGAAAATATTAAAGAATTCGAATCACTTTGGTCTCTATGCAGAAGATATTAATCCAAAAACCAACCGGTTAACCGGCAACTTTCCCCAAGGTTATTCCCACTTAGCATTTGTTCAATCTGCATTATTGCTTGAGACAGATTATAACTGGAGCGATGCAGCAGTTATTATTGAATAGAACATCATTATATTCAATAATTATCAGTATTAACTAAATTTCTTAATACACTGGTCTACTTCACTGATAAAATCATTGATAAATTGTTCTAGTTTTGCCTGTGACTTATCTTTTGTATCAGCAAAAGTAGAAAAATAAAACTTGATTTTAGGCTCAGTTCCTGATGGACGTAAAGTCACTTTTGAGCCATCTTCTAACTTATACTGAATAACATTAGAGTGAGTCAGAAAATATTTACTTTCCGGGTGATCTTTTACTTTATCAACTGAATAATCAAAAGTTTGTTTTACTTTGACTTTACCAATTTCTTTTCTACCACTTGTACGAAAATGTTCCATAATCTGGTTAATCACTTCTGAACCCTTTAAACCTTTAATCACTTTCGAAATAGTTTTGTCCAGATAATATCCATATCTTTGAAAAATCTCTTCCAGATAATCATTTAAAGTTCTGTTTTCTTTTTTTAACCAGGCACAGATTTCTGCAACCATAATGGTGGCACCAACAGCATCCTTATCACGAACATAATCTCCTGTCATATGGCCAAAGCTTTCTTCGCCACCACAAATAAATTTATAATTACCATCTGTTTCAAAATGACGTATTTTTTCAGAGATGTATTTAAATCCTGTAAACACATTAAAACTTTCTACTCCCATATCTTCAGCGATTCTATCTTGTAAATCTGTTGTAACAATCGTTTTAACAAAAGCAGGATTATCAGGTAACTGGTTGAGTTTTTTTAACTGACCTAACATATAATACTCAATGATTGCCCCCATGTGGTTTCCTGATATAATCTGAAAATTACCTTGCTTATCTTTAGCCGCTACTCCAATACGATCAGCATCTGGATCAGTTCCAATAACTACATCAGCGTTTTCTTTTTTAGCTAACTCAATTGCCATATTGAGTGCTGCTGATTCTTCAGGATTTGGGTAATCAACAGTCGAAAAAGCTGAATCTGCTTTCATTTGCTCAGAAACAGTAAATAAATCAGGTAATCCCATTTTTTTCACTGCCTTTGGCATGATTGTACCCCCAGTTCCATGTAAAGGCGTATAGACTATTTTTACATCACTCCCCTGAATTTGATCTTTATTTATTGCATTATTGAGAATAACATCAATAAATGCATCATCAATTTCCTCTCCAATCCATTCTATCATTTGACTAGCAACTAATTGATCAAAGTCAGATGTTTTGACCATATTTAAGTTGCTTATTTTTCTTACTTCATTAATAATGCCCTGATCATGAGGAGCGATAACTTGTGAACCATCATTCCAGTAAGCTTTGTACCCATTATATTCTTTTGGATTATGACTGGCAGTTAAGACAATTCCTGTTGCACAGTTTAGATGCCGAATTGCAAAACTTAATTCAGGTGTCGGCCGTAATTCTTTAAAAACATAGGTTTTAATGCCATTTGAGGCTAGTACATTAGCAGCTTCTTTTGCAAATTCTTTAGAGTATTTACGCGAATCAAATGCAATTGCAGCTTTTGGATTAGCCAGGTTATTTTGATTAACATAATTTGCTAATCCTTGAGTTGCTTTTCGAATAATATAAATATTCATTCCATTAGTTCCATTACGAATAATACCACGCAATCCACCTGTACCAAAATTAAGATCCACAGCAAATCGCTCCATAAGTTCTTGTTCATTATTATCACTTAATAAACCTTTGATTTCTTCAATACAATCAGAGTCATAAGGTGGTTTTGTCCATTCTTCAATTTTTTTCATAATAGCTGCTTCAATTGCCATATTAAGCCTCCATTTGTTAATCATACTTTTATAAATTTTAGAAAATATTAAAAAAATGTCAAGAAAATGCCAATATTTCTTGATCCATTCAAATTTTTACGAAGCACCCTTTCCGGGTGACACAATCTTTCACCTTTTGTGAAGATTGCTGAATCAAATTATCACCCATTTGGTTCTAATAATTCGAAGCTGGTTTCTGGATCTATCTTACGGATAGCAGAACAATCAATGAACTCCTGGATTATTACTTCCAGGACATGCCAGATTTTTACCCCTTTACGGATACAGCCTGTTTTAGCCTGGTCTTTTCTCCCACATGATAGATGCATATGCAATATGGGTAGATTCTTTTCATTAAGAAAAATGGTTCCAGTACCGGTTACTTCATGAGCATGTTCCAATATATATTCCATTGGCCGAACCGGTTTACTGCGATCCTCTTCAGGCCCTACCACCAGGATACTCCCTTTATCTGCAGCACCCACAACAGTTACACTGGCTGATTTTATCCCCTTTTCTTTAGCAAACTTTTCAATTTGTTCATGTAATATTTCACCATCTTGTAAACGAAGAACAAATACTCTTCCAGCTTGCGCTTCACAATATTTCATTATTGTCTCCTTAAATTAAATGCTTTGTCATCATTGATTTAAATAAGCCTAAGTAACACTGGTAAACATAATAACAGAGAAAGAGAAAATCAAAAGCCACCTGTTGCTCTTTCTTTAGTTGTATTTTTATAATTGTTAAATAACAAACATTCCTTTTTGAATGATAGGTATACACTTATTGTCTTTTGTATATCCCTTAACATCAATTTGCTCAGAACCAATCATAATATCAATATGCCCTGCTGCTACATTGCAGCCTGCATTGATTAACATTTCATCAGTAGTCAATTGTTCATAGTTTGCTAAACTGGTAGGATAACCATCCCCTAAAGCAATGTGACAAGCAGCATTTTCATCAAATAAAATATTATTAAACAACAGATTGGATTGAAAAATGGGTGACTGACAATCTACCAAGGCAACTTCACCAAGATAACGGTTTTTTTCATCCATAGCAAAAAACTGTTTCATTGTTTCTTCACCTTTTTTTGCAGAATAGTTCACCACTTTCCCATTTTGAAATTCCATTGTCAAGTCTTCAACAAAAACTCCCATTAACTCAAAAGGACGGGTATTTTTTACAACTCCAGAGGTTTTTTTAAAATCAGGAGTTGTGCAGAGTTCTTCTGTTGGTATATTTGGTAAAAAACAACGGCCGTCAGGTAAATAACTATACCCCCCTTCCCAAATGCTTTTGGGAATCAAGCCGATTTCTAAGTCTGTACCGTCACCCTGAAATACAATTTTATCAAACTCCTGTTGGTTTAACTGATTGGCATTTTTTTGTAGAGTGTCACTGAATTCTTTCCAGGATTGAGCAGGATTATCCTTATCCAATCGTAAAATTTTGATAAATTCTTCCCACAACTGGTCTTCATTTATATTTATTTGGTTTTTTTCTGCAATTTTTTTTGCCCAATTCAGGCTGGGTAAAGCGCATACACACCAGGGAATTGCTGATTTCATCAAAGCTTGATGCCAAATTTTATGAAATTTACTGGCTAAAGTATAATATTTTTCTACTTTTTCATTTTCAGAATCTTTTAAAACATCAAACTCAATAGTATTATCCAGACGTACAATAGCCCAACGATTGGCTAACATTTCATATTCTCTCACCAAGTCATAATTAGGATGATATCCTAATTGTGAGAGATCAGTATGATCAATTCTGGATTTTAAAAGCCTTTCAGAAGTTGATCGAATTTCTACATAATTAGCTCCCATTTGATAAGCTGTATCTGCTATTTCTAAAGCAAATTCATACTGCTGTGGCGAAGTAGTTATTAATAAATTTTGCCCCTTTTGAAGATTTACTCCTACAGCTGTTATGAGCTCTGCATATTTTTTCAACACTGTCTGATTCATAGGTAAATCCTTATTGATTTATTATTTATTAAAAAATTTGGGATGATTTCCTGCTATCACTATAGTGATTTCACCTTTAATATTTTCCTTCTCTTCAAGTTGTTTAATGACTTCAGAAAGATATCCCCTTTTAATTTCTTCATATTTCTTAGTCAACTCAAAACAAACAGCACATTCACGATCACCTAAAACTTCTAAAGCGTCTCTTAAAAATTTGATAATTCTAAAGGGTGATTCATAAAAAATTAATGTATGCTTTGTTGATTGATCTTCAGCAATAAATACTTTACGTTTCCCTTCCTTTTTAGGAGGAAACCCTTTGAAAATAAAAGAAGAAGTTGGTATACCCGATGCTACTAAGGCAATTAGCAATGCACTTGCACCTGGTACCACTTCAACAGGAATATCCTTTTCACAGCATTTCCGGATTAATGGATAACCTGGATCACTTAATCCAGGACTACCCGCAGATGAACAAAGGGCAACTTTTAATCCCAGGTCGAGTAAATTTATGATTCCATCTGCTGATCTTTCTTCATTATTTAAATTGTAGGTAATAATTTTGCGGGGACTATTTAATTGAAATTTTTCATATATTTTACGTGTAATTCTCGTATCTTCACTTGCCAGTACATCAACAGTTGACAATATATTTAATGCACGCTGACTAATATCTTCTAAATTTCCAATAGGAGTAGTGACTATGTATAATTTTCCAGAACCTACCATATTTACTCCAGCTCTCCTATGCCTGCTCGAATGATGACTGGCTCATCATGGATTAAATTGATCACCGTTGAATGAACCTTGGGTTGAGGTTCTCCACTCTCAACATCAATAATCAGGTCTACTTCAGGTATTTCTTCCAGTTCCCAGCCAAACTCAAAAAGATTTTCATCAGCATCATAATCACCAAAACAATCTATATCCGTCATATTTTTTGTAGCAGTAATTCCAAATAGCGGATGATCTAAATGTTTTAGAATGGCTAAGGGAATATTATTATCCGGTATTCTCACACCAATAGTTGCTCTTTTAATATTAATCTTTTTTTCTATATGTTTCAATGCAGGCAGAATAAAAACAAAAGGGCCTGGTGTATATTTATTGATAAATTTAAAATGGTGCTTGTCAAGATCAACCATTTCACTAATTTGGGAAATGGATTTACAAAAAATTGTAAAAGTATACGAAGAAATATTTCCTTTTAATTTACGCAATTTTGCAATTCCATCTTTGGATTTCACACTACAAACAAGACTCCAATTACTATCAGTAGGAATGGCCAGAATACTTCCTTCATTTAGCAAAAGAATGGCTTTTTGAATTTTTCTATCATCAATATTTTGAATATTTACATAATCAATCATACATACCTGAGACTTTTATTTTTTTAAAGTTATTAAGATCATTTAATTTACCTCATTTTTATAAAAAAATAAAGTTTTTTATTTTAACTTGTCTATATTCAAAATATCCAAGAAATAAACCAGGATTAATAATTTATACGATTTTTGTTAGAAAAAAATAATTTACAATTATTTTTTGAAAATATTGATAAAATCGTTTATACTTTTAGTGGTAGGTTATCTACATGATATTTTTTAATATCATACCTTTTTAATACTTTGTTTTATCTTTATTTAAGGATAAAAAGAAGTATTAATTGCATCTTTTTTATAGGATTTTTATAAAAAATTCTATTTAGATAGTAAATCGATAAACTAATCAAATCCAGGAATCATCCTATTTGAATGGAGGGATAATAATGCAGAAAGCAATGTTTTTTGAAGAAGCTTTTAAAAAAGGTATTTTATCAAAAGTAGATGGTGGCTATATTTTTTCTTTAACAACTCCTGAAGCTGATATGGATCATCAACTAGATCCTTTTTTGATAGAAATGATCTCCTATAGTGGCGTAAAGTCAATAGTTGACATGGGAAATGCTGTAAAATTTCAGGCCCAAGGCATGAAAATGTATTGTATGTTGGAACCTGCTGCCTATACAGAAAAACACATTGAACCTACATATCGCTCTCAGAATTCAACTGGCCATATGCCATTTCGCTTTAATGATTGTAAAACTTTTTTAACAAAAGATAATAAGCTAAATATATTAGTTCCACAAAAACCTTATAATTGTTATGATTCTTTTACTGTATCTTTTCCGGGAAAAGGTGATCTTTGTATTTTATATTTCTTGTTTGACAAAGATTTACAGGGAAAAGTATTGCCATATATTGAAGAAAACATTCAGGTAGTAATAGGTAAAACCTTAGGTTTAAGAAAAATTGATGTAAAAAAAATAGCTGCAGAATTTATGACCATTGTTAAAAAATTTGATATAAGGACAAATCAATAAATTCAGTTAGCTAAAAAAATAAATGAAAAGTCTTTTTAAATATCTTATTAAGTATTTATTATCATTAGTCGCAATTTTTCTGATAGCATTATTATTTGTGTTGTTAATTCAATTAATTGTTTTAAAAAATGTTGATGATAATGTTGTTTTTATTCAACAATTAAAATATTTTTTTAATCAATCTATTTATAATGCTATCCTGATTGCCAGCCATCTCTCTTTAATTTTTTTTACTTTATTTATTTTACGAAAAGAAAAATTTTCATATTTCTTTTATCTCATACCAGTGAGTATCACTACCTTTTTAATTTTTATCATCCTAACTTTTTTTAAATCTGATATTACTTCTACTTCCCTAACGAAAAATCCCAATCTGTACCTAATTGAGAAATCCTTTATCAATTATCATTTAGGTGTGCCTCAGTATTTTGTTGATGACCATTTTCAAGCAATTCTCAATTCTTTAAATAATGAAAAAGATCGCAAAGTATTACAGAGAAATTATGAAAACCAACAAAATCGAAAATTTTATATTTTGAAATCCTCAAATCAAGTTATTCGCAATAATATTGCTGGTGTTTTATCAAAATCAGATCAGTATCATGAAACCATCTTTTACTTTGATCAGATCGAAGAGTCCAAAGTAAAGAATGCTATTATGGTTAAAGATGGAAAAATACGATTTTTTAAAGAGTTAAATTTGGAATATCATCCCGACTGGATCACTTTAAATATTCCTCAAACTGGTACCAGTGATTATGATGTTTATCAATTTAATCGATTACAGTATATTTACGATATTATTCCTTATGTTACAAATATAAAAGAAGCTTTTAATAAGTATCAAGAATTTTTAATAAAACTTTTTACTGAACAATCTTTATATTTCGTTTTGATTTTCTGGGCTATTTACTCTTTGGGAATACTTGTTTTTTCCCACTTATTTTTCATTAAAAATTTCTTGATGCTAAATTATTTTATCAACTTTATAGTGATGTTTGGATACTTATCAGCTTTATCACTTTTTTATAAATATTATTCATCAATTTTCATGACTAACATTATATTGATCATTCTTGGGTTAGTAGATCTGTTCTTTTTACTAATCATTATGATTTTTTCTATTCCCAAAAAGGAGAAAACAAAAAGTGCAGCCTGATCTGGTAATAAAAAAAATAAATTTGAAGACTCTTATTACTTTTTTCGCTTTTCTTTTCCTCTTCATCATGTTTTTTTTAATTTACTCTATTTTTCAAATTGGAATAGAAGAATTTTCAATATTTCATCGTGTCCGGTTTATTATGATTAATACGGTGTATCTTTTTTTTCAAAACTTAATTTACCTAGCAGCTTTTTTATTTGCCACACTTTTTTCTCTTGTGATAAAAGATCGGGATTATCTTTCAGCAAGTGATAATTTAGTTTTTTCTCAAATGATTCAGCGATCATTAATCTTATTGTTCCTTTTAATTGGTATTTATTTTATTGGCTCTGAATTTATCAATCCTCTACTCTATAATCAGTTAGAAACAGGGCGAAAAAACGCAGCAATTTCAAAAATATTAAAACAAGAGGGAAATCATTATTTTCAGAAATCGGATTTTGAGCTATCCAGATTGTATTATGAGCAATACTTAAATCTTATGCCGCAAGATGTAGAAGTTAAGGATCGATTAAGGCAATTAAGATTAAAAGTGAGACTAATGGAAGATACAGAGGAGTCTTATAATAATAATTTTCCAGTAAACACCGATTATATTGAGCTGGCCGGATATTATGACCAAAAAGGAGAATACATTACAGCCTGGTATTACTATCAATATGTTGTGGAAAATGACAGTGTCAGACGCAGCTTTGCAATAAAACGGATTGAAGAAATAAAAAATATCCTGGCTTATCGAAATTCTTTAAAAAATAATCAGGAAAAAATGGCTTGGCTAAATAGCACAGAACAGTTAATACGCAATATCCATCAATTAAGGGTGGATGCAGATCAATATGTTCAGACAAAACAATATCATGAAGCTTATTATACTTTTTCTAAAATAATGAAATTGGATAAAAACATCAAAGATGCGGCAATAGGTTATGAGAAGATGCATTTTCAACTAAAAAAGATTGGTGTTGAAATGAAAAATATTGTCAGTTCTCAGGTTTTTTCCGGGAAAAAAGATTTTGTCTTTTATCTGGATAATAAAACAATGTTATATTTTGCAGATATAAAAAAAATACTGGATATTGAAACAGTAACACAAACTTATTATGTTAAAGATATCTCGATCTATTTTTTTGATGAAAATAAAAGGATTGAGAAAATTGTCTATGCTCCTTATGGACAATTTAAAAATAATTTTATGTTAACTTTATATACTCTTTCTCTTACTGACCAGGAAATAGAGTATTTACCCCTCTTAAAACAATGTAACAAAAATGATTTTGATGAAAATGTATTGGCCTATCTCAATAAACAAGATCAAATGAAACTAGTTGAATTCTATGAAAATGATCAAAATTATTACTATTTAAAAAGCAATGTTTCAAAAAAAGATTTAATGGTGGTAGGTAAGTATTTTCAAAAGGCTAAATATAACTTTTTTAACCAAATTCCCACAATGATCAATCAAATTGATTTTGTAAATCTGGTTTTTAATCAAGAAGGGAATACTGTTGAAAATATTCTTAATCAAAATAGTATATTGTCAAACAGTGAAGTTAATCTTTTAAAAAGCAATTATACAATGCAAAAAAATGGCCAGTATCTACTCAATCATGAAATTGATGAAAAAACCAGAGAAAAAATATGGAAGATTTTTCAAAAAAGTGAGTTAAACATTTTTCCCCACATACTGAATTTTAATATTAATATCGATCTATTATATAATTTTTCATATAATTATCAAAAGGCATTAAATTTTCCATTAAACCGTCTTTTTTCTTTGCGTAATCTTTCTGGTTATCAAATTAATAATGATCTGAATGAAATGGATTTTTCATACGGTTTTAATAACAACTTTATTAAAACAGCCATAATGGATAAAATTTCATTGATCTTTATCTTTTTCTATATGAATATTTTCTTTATTGCATTTTCCTGGCGTAATAAAGCCCATTTTCAAAAAAATATCCCTTTTTTATATCAACTATTTTATCCAATCATTTTGTTATTTGTATTTTTAATCATAACTGGAATTAAATATTATAATACAACTTTTTATTCGATACTCTCTTATTCTTTAGATTTCTGGATACTCCTGATCACCTGTATAGTTATCAACCTTCTATTATCTATAGCTGCAATACTTTATCTTTCCAGCACTAAGATCAAAAATATCTAACTAGTTTTTATTTTACCGTTAAGCTATAGACTCCATCCCAATTTTCTGGTGGTGGACTATCAATAAATTTTTGACACCTTTTAATATAAATATCAACCGGATTATCTAGATCTGTTTTGATACAAGATTTTTTAAATATTTTTAAGGCGTTTTTAAAATCTTTTTCTTCAAACAGTTTTAGTGCCTGGTCAAATGTATCTAATGCCTCCAGTTCCTGATCCGATAATTCATCCATAACTCCAATTAGTTCATACAAGCGAATCGGAGTTTTAATGTTCACTACCCTTACTCTATCTAATTTTCTGGTCATAATTCTTGATCGAATTTTTTCTTCTGTATATTCACTGATTAATTGATAAGTTTTATACTGTTTATTGACTCCCTCTAATCGAGCTGCCAGGTTTACAGAGTGCCCTATCATAGAATAATCCATCCGTTTAATTGAGCCCATATTTCCGACAACCATATCTCCGGTATTAATACCAATTCTTGTAAATAAAGGGTATTCACTAATTTTTTCTTTCATTAAATGTTTATTTAATTGTTTTTCAGCTTGTTTCATTCGTATTGAAGAAAGACAGGCATGGTAAGCGTGATCCTGCTCAGATAAGGTTCCGGGAGCTCCAAAAATTCCAATGATTGCGTCCCCTTCATATTTATCGATCAATCCACGATTATCCAGAATGATATCTGTCATGGCAGTTAAATATTCATTTAACAGATTAATGAGTGCACGGGGATCTTTCATATCCTGCATATATTTTTCAGATATAGAACTAAATCCTTCGATATCAGTAAAAATGGCAGTACAATTTAAAGTTTCACCACCTAATTCCAAATTTGATGGATCTCTTAATAAATCATTAATAACTTGAGGTGCTAAATATCTATCAAAGGCATTTCTGATTTCGTATTTTTCCCTTTCATTAATCAAAAACCTCACCAAAATCAGCAATAGGAAAGAAATTATACCATATAAAAAAGGTGTAACCGGAGAGATATATAAATTAGTCATCCTGAAATTTACAATACAGGTAATGACAATAACTATAGTAGAAAAAACCCCGAAACCAGCTGTAAATACGGCTTCTGTTTTTGATATCAGAAACCAGATCATTATACCGAAGAACAGAAGTGAAACAATAAAGATTACCCAATGAGGAACCACTTGTATAAAATTATTTTGTAACATCATATTATAAACAGATGGATGAGCACCAACATTGATAAATTTACTGTCAAAAGGATTAGGACTAATATCAGTAGTACCGGTAGCTGTTAATCCAATGAAACAGATTTTGTCGTTTAATTCTTTTTTTAATTCCTGACGAGTTTTATTAACTAATAAAGCAGATTGGTGAATTGCTTGATATATTTTCCTGATATCAGATTTTATTTTTTGCCATTGTGCCAGTTCTTCTCCTTTTAGTGAATATTCTTCAATGACTTGATTAATTTCATTTTCCTTGATTTGAATGGTATTTTCTGAAGTGTATTCTAATAATCCTGCTAGGAAATTATCTAAAAAGCTATTATTTGCCAGTAAGCTTTGTTGATCTAATATCTCATTTTCTACCATTTGATCTTTAACTTTCCAAAATTCCTGCCATTGAGTTAAAATCATCATTTCCTGTGAATCACTACTAAATTGAGAAAAATTTTCCAGATTACCGGACAGGTTTTCTAATAAAACATATTTGTAATTTAATAATTTGGCATATGATAGATGACCGCTAATATCATTGGATATAAATATTTCATTAAATTTTCCTGATGGCCAATTAATCCGGAGTTGTCCATTTTTATCAATTGGTATTTTAAGATCCTGTTTTACCCCTTTGATTTCAACATCATTTATTAAAATATAATTCGAATGAGAAAAATCAAATTGTTCTGGTTTAATATTATGCAATTTTAGGAAAGGTTCAATTGCTAATTGAGAAATAACCTTATTGTCTTTTTCTCTAAAAAAAGCAATCCGTCTGAAACCACCGTCTTTGTCACGATCAACAGAAGTAAAACCAACCCCTTTTAACTGATCAGTAATAACTTTTTCAGGAAACTCTGCAATATTTTGGACAAGAAAAACCGGATGATCTGTTGTATCTTGTAATAATTTATAGTTATCTATTCCAAATTTATCTAAATATCTTTTATTTTGTTCAGCTATGGATTTACTAATATCATCATCACTATAATCTGGCCGATATTCCATATTGACTGTTCCAAAAACTTTATTACAATAACGTATCCGTTTGGCAAAATAACTGTCATTGTCTTCTAAAACTCTTGAATATTTATTATTCATACCAGTTAAATATTGATTTAACTGGACTGTATAGCCGTTCCAAATTGGATCTAGATCTTTTTGCATAGATGGATTATTAGCAATCATGGAAGTTGCCTGGATAAAATCATTTTGTAATAATTGAAACTGATTTTGCAGGTGTTTTTCAAAGCTCTTAGCTTCATCCATATTTACACCAGCAACACTCTTGCCCAAAAACTCAATATCAAATACAATGGCTTTAATTCCAAAGTCAGCCATCACTTCAACTGCATCACCATGAATAAAGCGGGGCCAGGGATCACTATAAGGAATAAAATCCATGTTAAAAGCATTATCATCAATTTCAACAATAACAAGGGAAGGATCCTCTGCTATTGGTTTTTTTACATGCCGGAGTAATAAATCATAAGACATACTATCTAAATAAAAATATATTGGACTGATAACAATGATAAGAACAAAAGTAAATGATAAAATTAAAATAGCAAGCCGTTCAAAGTAGATATTTTTAATGATTTTTTTTATAAAATCTTTTGACTTTTTATTCATGGTTTTTCCAGATTTAAGATATTTTTTTTAAAAAAAAGGTTCTTCAGAAAAATTATATAAAATTTCTCTAAGAACCTCAAATATTACTTATTATTTATTTTTTTTAAAATAAATCAGACCAGCTGACACGAGCCAATCCAAAATCAGTACCAATCCAGAATTCATTCAAATTGCTGTCAAATAATACAAAATTAACAGGCGCTAACTGGTGTGTTTTATAATCAACGTCTATATAATTTGGTGTATTAGAATAACTTTCTATAGGAATAAAGGGTAAACCATCCCAGACTGAAACAGAATCAGTTTTTGAATTAAAAGTATTATAAAACCAAATTCTATTTGGAGTTGCCATAACTAAAATATCTTTACCGGAAACCTCTACCTTATCAATCGATAAAATTACTTCATCAGGAATCTTAGTTAATTTCTCAATTCCCTCTTCAGCTAAAGTAACTTCTCCTGAAGCATCTTCAAAATCCGACCATTGAGATGAGTTTTTATCTATTCGATAGAATCCTCTTCTGGTTCCCAGATAAATGTAATCATCATCAGAAGCAACAGCTTTTACCAAAATAGGACGATTTTTATCATAAGGATTAAAAACCTGGATTATTTTATTGCACTCTTCAATGGCATCACTTTTATCACCATCAGCAAATTTTTTAATCGTAGTGTCAGTAATAAAAAACAGACCTAAAGTGGTGGCAAAAAATCCCATATCACTATAATCACTATCATAATACACATCTTGTAAAAATGATTCACCATCTATACTTGTGTTAAATGATCCAAAATCCATATCAACTGCATCATCCCAACCTAATCCAGTATATTCTCCAGCGATATAACCGCCACCATAATCTAAAAAATAATATATAGGAGTACCAAATTGAATACTCTTTATATCAATCACTTTTTCCAACCTGCTTGTGACATCAGCAGTATTCATCCTGCTGTTATAAATGCCAGCAATAACCAGGCTATTGCAGTAGATACCATCTTCTTGAACATACCAGTAATCAGCAATAGTAGGATCATTGGTTTCAAATATTTTTCCATTCTGAGTACTATCTAAACCTAAAGCTGCTCGATTAATTACAGAAAAATTTGTATTGTATGCTAACATTTCAGTAACAGAGCTGCCCGAAGTAACCAGGGGTTGTATAGTAAAAACAGGTACATTATTAGGAGTCATTACGCCACCAGTGATTTCAGCTACGTATTCCGAACTACTAAAATCAGTTCCAAAAAAAGTATCAACAAACAAAGGATTTGATAAATCTAAAACAAATTCAGCCGTTTCAGATTGCCCGGCCATAAAAATGATATTTTCAATGGAATCCGTTGCCAGATAAACATTATACTCTTCCTTTTTGGTTCTGGAATTTTCCGTATAGTAAACACCGACACGAATATCAATCGGTATTCCAGTAGGGACAGTAACATTTTTTTCCTCATCGTTTCCAAGCTGAAAAAAGGAAAGTCTTCGAGTATCTGTTTCTAAAACAACATCATATTTAAATCGATCAGAATCTAAACTATCTAAATCCAGAGTACTATTATTAGCAATAACATTCCTCTGGATTGAATCAACTTTTACTGGTGTTTTAAAGACAAAAGTTACCGAACCACTTTCAGTATCTAGAGAACAAGCAAATAATATAAAAATAATTGTAAATAGCAAAATTATATGTTTCATATTTATCACCTATGTTAATTTATTATCTATTCATACAGGATTACTGTATCTTAATGGTAATAATAATTGTGGCTTTCTTATATCCGCCTTCTGAAGATTTCCCTAATGCATCACTGCTTTCTGCCTCTGAAAGACCAATAGGATTGGTATTCACATAATAATCTTTCAGTCTGGTATCATAAGGTGTTTCAATTTCTCCCATAAAAGGGGCAAATGCTTCTTCACCTTTTTGGACCATTGATGATCCACCGAAAAGGGAAGTTAGTAAGACTGTCCCATCTTCAACAAAAAGGGCATCATCCCCAAAAGTAAAAATTGTTCCTCTAACAGAAGCTGTAGAGTTAGCTGACCTAACTTTAAATATTGTTTTTATATTTTCAGTTGAGGTAACATTGGCTTTAACTTTACCATACTTGAGATAAATATCAGTGGTAATTTTATCACTGGTTTCAATTAAAGAAGCTACCGAAGCCTGGGAAAGTGGCTGTACTTCAACCTTAGAATTAGAAAACTGTATAATTGCAGAACTATTAAATCCTGTAAAGATGATTGCTCCAGGAGATAATACCTGGCCTTGTTTTGCATTTTTCCAAGATTGTTGCACTGAATCTTTTATTTGCACAGTACCAGTTACAGAAATTAATGATATTTGCTCACTAAAAAGGGAAAAAGACAATACAAATAGAAGAAAGAAAAAGATTTTTTTCATGCTTGACTCCATTTTTAAAAGGATACGTTCATTGATAAGCCTATTTTAAAAAGGGCATTATTATCATTATAAATGTAATAATTTGGTATAAATACTCCCCCCTGCAGCATGACTGAAAAGTCACTAAATATCTGCCAGAGCAAAGATAAATCTACCTCTACACCTAAATAGGCTTTCGCCGCCTTTTCGTATTCTGATCCACTTTCTTGAAAGTCCGCTTTTTCTGATAGGAAAGAAGCACCCTTAATGATGGGTCTTAACATTAATAATAGCTCACTTTCAATAGAAAACCGGTTAAAAATAGGATTTTTTAACTTTGCCATTGGTTTTACACTATTTCCCACTGAAATAATGATAAGATTTGAAAAACCAGGCATCATGACATAACCGGTAGATGGTGAAGTTGGACTCTTGTAATTGGTATCCATTTTACTTTCATCATCTGTTTTTGGGGACTGATTAACAATCGTTCCATTAACAAACTCAACATTTGGATCTCCATGAGCATATTTAAATTCAATATGGAGTGCTGGTTTGGTAATGTGATCAAAAAAATAAGAAAATTTTGAATACAAAGCAAAACTATTGATCATGACATTTTCGTACTTTATTTCACTACCAGTATCATAATAGGTTGCATTAAAGCCAGTTTCATAAATTCCTTCTACTGCATAATACAAGCCGCGATAGATTTTACCATTTGCCGATAAACCAATATACATAGAAGTATATTTCCCGCCGAAAGTGTAATAAACATTATTTAATTGTTGGGGATAAGTTACAATATAATCATTAGGGATTAAATCAATATTTGCCAAAAAGTGAGCACTAAAGTTCTGATAAAATACCTGGTTTAAAGAAAAAGAAAACCCGGGAAATAAACGGCCGGCTAAAACTGCTGCATAGCGTTGCCTGTTTAATCTGGTTACTTCATCATTGCTATAATCTGAGTAAGTCGCATTACTAAAAAAGAAATTATAATCATAAGTATCAATATCACTAATAAATCCATTAACATTGCCCTCTTTGGCAAAATATGAATAATTCGGAATTCTCTTTAAATCCCAGTTCGTAAATATTGGCCGGGAACTACTGTCCTGAAAATCAAAAAATCTTGAGAAATCAAGGCTATTGGTAATTGTGAATATTCTGAATTTAAAATTTTTTATGGTAAAAAAACTATCAAAACCATCCCCATTCATATTCATAAAAAAACCGGATCCCTGGACCACTGGAATTCGTCCAATTCGAAAAGAAAACAGATCAAAATTTGATGATTCTTTGTTTATTTTAGAATCTATACTTACATTAGCAGAACCCGTATTTTTAAACTCAAAATACAATAAATCAATATTTAACAGAACAGACAATTTATCTAACCTGGCATTATCACCAGCATAATTGGCATAATACTTTAATCCAGTACTTACCCTGCTATATATACTAAAATGATCATTCACCTTATTATTAATATAAAATGCAAAAAGGTGTTTGGTGTCAAATCTATCTTGATCAAATACATTATTGGTTAAGTAAAAACCACCAAAAAATGGAGCATTAAATAAGGAAAAAGATAAGAAAAATAAACAGAATAGTTTAAAGACTTTTTTCATATTCACTCACCTTTTGTATAAAACGTAATAATTCCATACCTGTAACTTTTTCATTTTCCGAGGTATTTCTCGGAATAATATCTAAAAGGACTAATTCTCTGGAAGCATAACGGCCACTTTTGGTCATTAAATAAAATATTCCACTTTTTATATTCAAGTATTGAATAGCAAATAGTGAAAAATTGCCAATAGTTAAAATCTGATCAATATTTCCTTTTTTGGGCCAATGGCGAAATTTTCCTTTTAATAAAACAACATTGTGTTGAAAATCATCAGATATTTCAAATTGATATAAATAGCAAAATGCTAAAACAGCATCCCCGAAAGTTGCATATTCTTTTGTACTGAGCTGATCAATAAACTCTATTTCAGACAGAGAATAAACTGAACTGCTTCCTAAAATGAATATTATTATGACAATAATTTTTCTCATAATACCTCCGCCTGATCATTTTTTGCTTTACGTTTCTCTTTTAATACATCAATATGACTTTTCTCCACATGAAACCTTAAGCCAAGAGTTAACATACCAGTTTTTGAAAAAGTCCCAAAAGAACCTTCTATCCCCATTCTGAATATTTTAAAGACTAATTCAAATCCTCCGGACAGTACAAAATCAGTTACTGGGATGATGACACCAACATCTTCACCCTTTTTATTTTGCTTTTCTGAGTTACTAATTTGAAATACTCCATCCTCAAAAAATGATTTTGCAGAAGCATCCAGATCAGTAGTATCTACCAGCAATTCAAATTTTGTTAAATTGTATTGGATATTTTGAATAAATTTGAGATTAATAAATGGCTGAAATATTTTAATTTTTTTACTGATAGTAAAATCAAAATAGATAGAAAAATTATGGGCTAAAGTACTAAAACCCATGGATGTGGGGACATTAGTATTATTAGAATCATAATAAAAATCGCTTCCGGGAATATCAGAAATATCAATA
>JAKSBL010000550.1 GCA_022361115.1 Spirochaetota bacterium
CCAACATCTTTCTTATAACAGGTTATATGTTGGGTTATTTTGGTATTATCACATTTCTCCATGGCTGGGCAGGTGTCTCTTTGCCATAAATATAAATTTTACCGTTTTGGTTAAAAATATACTGAACATGATCAATCTTTTCACCAAAATCCAGGTTGGTTAATACCCTGTCTTCCAGGATAAAGAGGCCGGAATCTTCTGTAGAATATAAATTAGAAGTCCCAACTAGAATACCATTATTGGTATAACAGAGTTTATAGCCATATAAACCATCTTTTTTTACGACTTCTGTCCAGGAAGATGTTCCAAAAGTTTTTTTATAGATAAACATATTACCTGTGGATATATTATTTACCAGAGCATAAAGGTCATTTGCTGGTGTTTCAATTATATCAGCAACTTTAGCAATGGCTTCCCCCTCAATAACTGGATTGGAAGATTTGAGCATCATAGCTCCATCACTGTCAACCTGAATACTATTGTCAGCAGAAATTGGGTTTAACTCATTAAAGTTGACCAGATTTGCCTTGGTATCTAACACATCTTTGGTATAAACATTGGGTTGAACCAGGTCAATCCATAACCGATTATTGTCAATATAACAAACCCGGTGAATGGCATTATCCCAGGTGTAGCCATTTTTATTTTTATAGGCAATCACTTCAATTTCACCATTTTCTAGGCCAGCTAAGGGGATATCAAAATCATTGTAGAACATAAACTTGGCATGTCCTAATCCATCAGAATAATCTGATTCTTCAATAGTAGCTAGCTGGTTATCAACCAGTGTTACTGGTGATTTTAATCGGTTAGAAGGGGTATAAACGACTTTTAGAGTCACTGTATTTTTAACTGGCAGCCCGGTTGCTGGATCAGCCAGGGTTTGATACTCTGAACTAATCTCCCCTTTAATGAGTAGTTTTGCATAATCAGTTGGTTTGATATTGGAATCAGCAATCGGTTGTACCAGTGAAAAAATAGAATCATCTTTTTGATAATAAACCTGAATGGAGTCAGTATATTTAATATTGGGAGTATCCACAATATCCCTAATATTTTTGATTTTATATTCATACCCGGGTCCTGTAACAGTAATGGCACTGTTATCCAGAAAGAGAGTATTGCTATTATTGCTGGTGATTTCTGCAAACTGGCCATTTACCAGGAGATACATATTTTCAAATTCATTTTCTGTCCAGGTTGCTGTAGTATCTTCCAGGTAAGAAGAATTCATATCAGTACAGGTATTGGAATAAAGGACATTGGTACCGCTTTTTACTACGGCTGTAATGGTGTTAAAGCCCTCTTTTAACCAGATTTTTTCTTTATAGACTTTTTTTGTTCCATTCAACTCACCATTATGAAAAGCGGTTTCTCCATTTATCAAGACTTCATCAAAGGGAGATTCAACTTCTACTTCAACCATATCGGTATTTAATAATTCATGATCAGCAGGATAAGTGATTTTAATAAACTGATCCTCAGTTGAGCGGTAGACTTTTACTATATCAGAAGCAATAAGAACATTACTTTGATCATAAAGTTCTGCTTTTAAATCATTATAACCATAATCCAAATCAATGGTCTGGTTTTCTAAATACCCTGTTGTACAGGGGATATAAGCAGATGAATAACCTGTATCTTCGTTATGTAATTTAATTTGATAACTGCCATTAGAACAAATCAAGTTAAGATTTGCTGTTGCTTGACTGAATACCTGGTTTTGATAGGGAGCTTTTATCAAAACATAAGCATTGGCATTGGGATTTTCTATCGTAAACTCTTCACTCGCCTGCCAGGATACATTAGCTGCATCATTGTTTTCTTTATCAACAATTCCGCATTCTCTGAAACTAAAATTATAAGTTTCTCCTATTGGCCCTGATTGTAAAACCCGGAAAGTAAGTTTAATCAGCATGCCTTCACTATGCGTTTCTTTTCCTTCACCTTTTAAAGTATAGGATACAATCACATGAGATCCGTAGCTGGATGCAGCTTCTGATCCTGCCTCTGCATAAAGCAGTTCGTTATCTTCTAAGATTCTTCTTAAAAAAGAGCCCTCGATAACATCTTCAAACTGCAGAATTGAAGAATCATACTCCAAGTCAAAAAAAAGACCATGTAATCCCTGGTTGTTTTCCACCTGGATAGATACATCGATCAAATCCCCTACTTTGTATTCTGAGTTATTGATCACAGCTTTAACAATATTATTTTGTCCAAAAACAGCTATACTACATAGCAGGATAAGTAATAAGACAATGGTTTTTTTAATATTCATTCAATGCTCCCTTGATTTATCAAAAACATATATATTTCAATTTAAAATTATCTTTAAATCTTA
>JAKSBL010000474.1 GCA_022361115.1 Spirochaetota bacterium
ATTCATTATTTTATGTTCTTCTTCAAAAATAGTCAGGATAAGAATATTTATCTCAGGAAATTGTTTTTTAATGGAGTGGGTAGCTTCAATACCATTTTGTCCTGGAAGCCCTATATCCATTAAGATTACATTGGGCAGATCCTTTTCTGTTAAGTCTTTAATACAATCTTCAGCTCGATCATATACATTAATGACTGCCATATTGGGGTCCAGTTCAATAAGGTATTTTAACCCTTCCCTGACTTCTTTCTCATCTTCAATAATGACAACCTTTATTTCATTATCCACTTAAAATCCCCTTAGTATAAACAGAGTCTAAAAAATTTATTTTACAGGTAGATAAATACGGTAGGAAGTACCCAGACCAGGCCTGGTTTTGATCTGGTAATCTCCCCTCATATCTGTAATTCTTTTAATTAAGTTTTTCAAACCAAAAGAACTGTCATAGGTATAATTAAAATCAAATCCTTTTCCATTATCTTTAAAATGAATCAAGATCTTATCTTCTTTCAGTTTAATTTCCAGTAATACTTTTGTACAGTTAGAATGTTTTAAGACATTACTGACCATTTCCCGAATGATATTTTGAATATTGGCACGTTGTTTTTTATGAAAAAGACTAATCCACTCAAGATTATCCTTTTTTAAAATAAAATGGATTTTTTTTAATGCAAGTCGGCTTTTAACAATTTCTTCTACATAATACATAAATTCGTTTAAACGGAGCTCTTCATCTTCTTGTTGTAAGACAATGTTTTTTAAATCCTGTATTGCTTTTTGGCAGTTGTTTTCAATATTTATAATCATGTTTTTAAAATTTTCATTTTCATTTGTTAACATTGTTTTGGCAACTTGATTACTGATATTAATATTAGTTAGCCTGGCACCAATAGAGTCATGTAAATTGCGATAGATATCTTCCCTTTCCTTGACTATTCTTAGTTTAATGTTTTCTTCTGTGAGTACCTCAATTTTTTTAGCCCTAGTTTTAACTTTTTCTTCCATTGAACGGGAATAATTTTCCACAGTATTCAGTAGTTTATTAAAATTTTTACCTAAAGTACCAATTTCGTCACTGGATCTAATTTCAACCCGGACCCCTTTTTGGCCATCCTCAGATTCCTCAATCACTTTATTAATATTGAGAATCGGGAGCAATACAATATTTCTGGTTAAAATAATCATAATAAATGCTAAAATGAATATTAAAAAAAGACTGATAACTAAAATGGCTTTAAATACATTACGAGGATCTTTTAGCAATTCATCATAAGGAAAAACAATTGCCACATACCAATCGGTAATTTCATTTTTTTTATAGGAAAAGTAAAGTTTTTCTTCGGAAGTTTTAAAAGCCAGTGATCCGTTTGTTGTTTTACTGATTGCTTCCACTACATCAGAATGATAAGTTGACAAATACTTGGAGATTTTTTTGTTTGTCTTCCATTGGCTGATAATAATTCGTCCGGATTGAGTCAACAATAAGGCTCTTCCATTTTTCGGAATCTTTAGAGCCATAACTGGGATTTTAAATGCCATCAATTGGGTTTCCAGGTCATCTAATAAAATATCAAAACCTAATACTCCAATAAATCTATTTCGCTCATCATAAACCGGAATAGAACAGGTAATTCCTAATATATTATAGTCTGATACCAGATAAGGTCCAATCATCTTATACTGCTTTTCTTTTAAGCCAGTCTGATACCAGGGTTTATTGATAAATGAAGCAACATCCAGTGGATCATAAGTGTAATCTGTAAAGCCATCATTAATACTCCACCGCAGCAATCTTCCATCACTAGCTCCAAAAAAAATAGAGTTCAAGTAGGATTTCCGCCGTAAAACATTGGTCATAAAGATATCCTCAATCAAATCCTGATTGATTTGATAAACAGCCTTTTGCCGAGAAAGGGTTTGAGCCAAGACTTCTAATTCATTTAAAAATGCTGTAATATTACGGTTTGTCCCATTCAAAACAGTAGTAGATAACTCTTTGGCATTGTTTAAAGAATAGTTTATGTTCAAATAATAAACCGCAAACATCAATGCAATCAAAAACAAAGCCATGGTAATGGTAGTAATGAGAATAAATTTATTATTGATACTGCTTTTAAAACAA
>JAKSBL010000048.1 GCA_022361115.1 Spirochaetota bacterium
CTTAGATTACTCAGCAATATATACAATTGGCGGTGTGAATTTGTGAAATTTTTTCCTGGTTACGGATTCTAATTTGCGGAATAATTGGGGTGATATATTGAACCGATTTCTAAATGGCTTTCCATTCATAACAAAGGTTGTATTAATCGAATCTCCAAATGCATCATAAGTTAAAAAAGGTTTCATACCTATCTCACCTACTACAATACTTCCATAATGAGCTGAAAAACTGATTTTATTTTGAAATTTTTTTTTAGAAAGATGAGCTTCTAATTCATTTTTTAAGTCAAATAATGTATTTAATTTTTCATCAATATTGGTCTTATCAAAGACCAATAAACAACCATCACCTAAATTTTTTACTACTAAAGGATTAAATTGATTTAAAGATTGAATGGTAATTTTCATTAAATCATTAATTAACTGAAAAACGATTTTAGCATCATTTTTTTACTAATCTGAATAAAATTCTCCAGATCATACAAGACAATGAGATGATCATCTTGCCAGATTTTTCCCTGTTTATCCATTACTTACTCCAGTTATTATTTTACAGTTAGCCTTTACCATCTAACAGTCATAGGATAAGCGTCAGCCGTATCAAAATTTTTGTATTAAGTATAAGATACTTAAAATTTTAATTTCTGACAGTTTTTGGGTATCTCTAGCGAAATAACTCTTTTAAATGTTAATCAAACTCAGCTATTTTTCCCTTTTAAAGGGACGAAACTGACACCATAAAAGATTTTTTCATGGATATGGTTTTTTCTCTTTATCAGTTTGTACAGATTTCCATATTTCTCCGGATAAAGGAGGATACCATTGTCAGTAAGTTGATCTAATAATATTTGGTGATCAAAATAACTACTCACTCCGGCTGAAAGAAATATCCGATCAAAAGGAGCAACTTTTTGAAAACCGGAAGATCCATCTTCTTTCAGAATGACAATATTTTCTAAAAAAGCTGCCAAATTATGCTGCATCGTATCAGCTAATTCAGAAATGATTTCACTGGTATAAATCATGCCTTTTCTACACAGTAAAGAAGCAATTGCAGCAGCATAACCGCATCCGCCTCCAATTTCCAGGATTTTATTATCCTCTTGGATTTCCAGCTGATCCAGCATAAATGCCACCATACTCGGTTGAGAACAGGTTTGCCCATGACCAATCGGCAAAGGAATATCTTCATATGCCTGATCTTTCATACTAAAAGGGAGAAAATTTGCCCGGTCTACTCTGTACATGGCATTAATAATCCGCTCATCACGATTTTGATTATCCAGATAATAGATTGCCTTTTTACGAACTGTTTCAACCAGGTAATCATTATTTTTCATCACTAAAATGATTCCTATTCAAAATAAAATCTTGTATACTCATCATCACAAGTAATAAATATTTATTACCATCAATGATATGTATAATAATAATCAGTAATATTTTGATTGTCAAGTTGGTTTAGTAATTAGAAAATTATGCTATAAGTTTTTATACAAATTGTTATTTCACTTCAGGATGACTGATCAATAAATTCCCTTTTGAAAAAAAAGATACAGCTCCTTCTATTTTGATTTCATCATTATTGATTTCCATCCATGATTTTATAATACTAGCCCTACCTAAAAAGCTTCCTTGCCTAATTAATACTTCCTCTCCTTTTTTTCTATACCCATTTTTAATCAAGTAAGCACAAAGTGGACCTGCTGCACTTCCAGTAGCAATATCTTCCACCAAACCTCCATTATCCCATGTTCTGCATTCTAAAGTATGTGGATCAAAAACATAAATAAATTTCGCTCCATATTGTAATAATTTATTTTCCAGATCAGCAACCTTTATTTTTGTTTTTTTTAAACTTTCATAGTTTTTCACTGGTAAAAGTAAGTAAGAAAGTCCTGTTGATACTACTTCAATGGGATAATCGTTTTCTATATCATCTATTGTTAAATTCATTGAATTAATAATTGGACTGGCCTCTTGGATATTTAAACATCTTAAGTACTTTGGCTTCCCCTGATTCATCATAACTCTAACATGTGATTGTTGATTTTTCACAATTGTTTCAATGATTCGATCATTTAGTTTTAAAATTATTTTTTTTTCAGAAACACCTTCTTGTTTTGCAAAAATTACACCTGCTGCTCCTAGAATGGGGTGTCCTGCAAAATCTAATTCTTCTTCAAGGGTAAATACCCTTGCAATAAATTGATCATCTTTTTCAGGATATATAAAAATGGTTTCAAATTGATTAAACTCCTGTGTAATTTGCTGCATATATGTTTTTGTGATATTCTCATTAACAAATACAACTGTTAAACCATTACCTTTCATGGGAATTTCAGAAAAAACATTTACATGATAGTATTCCATTAAATCCTCTTTTAGTAATATTATCTGCTTCTTAATAGTAGGTCGTCAAATTATGAAATTAATTTTAAACAATATGATATTTTATTTATTGTTTCTAATAATAAATTTCCAAAGTTAAGGACATAACCAATACGCATATTTGCTAACTTTAAATATGTTAATAATTGACTAACATGTTTTTGGTTAATCATTTCAGCAACTTTCAATTCTAAGATTACTTTGTTTTCAACAATAATATCAGCAATGTAGTAACCAACCAATCTACTGTGATCTATGTGCTTCTTTGTGTCCTCCTGTGATCATCATTAGTTTTCATATTTTCATAAAAATTTTGACAGTACCGCATATCAATAATTATTATATTAAAACCACTTATATAATAAGTATATATGGATTATTTATTTACTGTTATTGAAGTTATTATAAATATATTATTTGATTTTAAAAAGGATTTAAAAGGGACATAACAAGCCATATTATCATATGAAATCAATCCCACTTTATGAAGGGAAGTTGTGGTTAAGGATTTTTTTTATATTTAAACAATCTGGATGATAATTTGCAGATAAAACATTGGCTGCTAAATCGACTACAGAAACATAAGAATTACGAATGATGACAGAATCAGCTGTTGCTATTTTTCCTGTTTTTACCTGTTTTAGAAGATAATCTGCACTTTTTGCAGTAATCGCACTCCCCTCCATAGATCTGTTTTTTAATTCTGTTTCAATCTCATCTGCCTGTTTTTTACTAAAAGATATTGGTCTATCCAATATAAAATTGATTTGTTTTGGATTTATCACTTTTAAATAATCATACAATAATGAAAAAGTTTGTGTTCCAATTTCTTTAGTAGGCAAACGGCCATGAGACTCTCCACAATCTCTTAAAAAACTATCACTGCTGATAAAACAAGGTACTCCTGTTAGATAATGAGCAATTGTTAAAAAAACATTATAAAAATCAATATATACAATATCATTTGCAGTTAATTGACATTTTTTTTGATTCTGTAATTCATTTTCTTCACAATTATATACTCCCCGATATAAAACTGATCGTTGTCTTTTATCTAGTTGATAACGATCTCCAATCAGTTTTAAAATTGCTTTTTGAGGGTATTTTTTATTTATCAGATAATAATAATCACTAATTGCGTTTTCAAAGTCCTGAGTTAAAATTTTATGCATTTTGTTTTCCCAAATAATACCATAGTTTGAAATCAACAAAGTGATATAATCAAAATTCTCTCTATTCTATCAAATTTTAAATTGAGATATTAAGATTTCTCTTTTTGTACTTCATTATTGTATCAAAAACATTAAAAAAAGAATAATAATTGATCTTTTTCATTAAAATATAAATTCAAATTGATTTGAATTTATATTTTTAAATAACTTAAAAAACGTTTTTGTATGATATTTTCATAACAACTTTCCAAAATAATCAATCAAATTAGTGATCATTTGTCTAATAATTTTGCTAAATATCTTTATTTTAGTTGTTTAAGTGTATATTTTAAGTCTGATTATCAGAAATGATAATAATGACTATCATTTTTGATAATTTTTAGTATTTTTATTGATATTTTTTTTACTGATTAAACTTTGTTGACATCTTTACTTTTTATGCCTATAATTTTTATTATCTAATACTAGTATTTTGGAGTGATTCAATGAAAATACTAATCGTTGATGACTCGATGGTCATGCGGAGTATGCATAAGAACCTTTTTCTCGAACATCAATTTAATGCAGATGATATTTTAGAAGCAGAAAATGGTCTAGATGGATTACAAGTAGCGGCTAAATATCGAATTGATCTTTTTTTAATTGACTGGAATATGCCAAAAGTAAATGGAATGGAATTTTTAAAAAAAATTCGAAGTTCAAATACTTATAGAAGTACTCCAGTATTGATGATTACCTCAGAAGCCTCTAAACAAAATGTAGTGGAAGCTCAAAAATTTGGAGTATCTGATTACATTATCAAACCAATCAAACCCGACTCTCTCTGGGACAAAGTTAAAACATTTATAGGAGAATAAAAATGAAAGCAAAATATATCAACCCTTTTCTTAATGCATCCATAAATCTTTTTAAAAATTTTTTAGGAATGGATGTTTCTTCACAAAAACCATATGTAATGCAAACCCAGAATGACTTAAATGAAGTTTCAGCAATTATTGGTTTAGCAGGAGAAACCACAGGTGCAGTAGTATTAAGTTTTTCTCGCGATACAGCTGTAGCAATTGTCTCCAAATTGTCAGGCAAAACTTTTGTTGGCCTCAGTAATGAAGTATTAGATGGTGTAGGAGAATTAGTAAATATCTTGGCTGGTAATGCCAAAAAAGATTTAACAGATTTTCGAATTGATATCTCCTTACCTGGTGTTATTACTGGGCACAAGTATAAAATTAACTGGCCCAAGGGTGTTCCAATTATTACAATCCCTTTTAAGTCTGATTTAGGTGATTTTACGGTTAATGTATCCTTAAGAGATGCGGAATGAAAAAAAAAAGATCATCTGATGATCTTTATTTTAAAAAAATATTTTTAAAAGAAGAGTTTCATGGTGACCGTTTAATCAATAACGTCCGTTTTTTTCTTGTACTACTTTTTTTTCTCATAAAAGCAATAAAAACTAAAATGTTTACATCTGCTTTTGTCTTTTCTCCAGGAGTAAAGATAACTTTCATTTTATTATTTATTGCAATGACTTATACCATCATCATCTTTTTTTTATACCAAAAAAATATCTATACTCCAATTATCAAATATTTAAGTATTACCATTGATATTACTCTGATTGTGATTGCTTTATTTGCCTATAAATTTGAACCATTTTCTGAATATGGAAAAATTTTCAGTCTAGCCCGTTTTTCTATTATATATCTATTTATCATTTTGTCGATTATCCGTTTTAATATTAAACTCTCAATTTACGCAGGCTTGATAGCTGGAGCTGAGTATTTATTTTTAGTTGTTTTGAATAATGATATATTGAATATTCCTTTTCACTTTCGTGCGCCTGATGGTAATATTTATACTTCTATGTTTACACCAACAGAAGAATATTTAAAAATCAGCTATTTATTTTTAGCTGGTATTGTAACTGGACTGGTTTCACTGAAACTGCGTAGTTTGGTCATTACTTCTGTAGGCCAGGAACAGGAAAAACAACAGCTTTTTTTGGAAAAACAAATTATTGAAACCACGAATAATGAAAACAAAAAATATTTAGATAATATTAATGAAGGTCTATTATTAGTTGATAAAAATTTCAATATCTGTCAGCAATACTCCGGCTTTTTGGAAAAACTATTTATGACTGATCAAATTAGCGGAAAAAACTTCATTGATTTTGTCTATCCAGATCCTCAAGAATTTGCTAATGATCGGCAAGAACTAAAAGATTATATGGAGCTTTTGTTTTATAATAATACTGCTGATCCGGAAATGTTGGAAGAAATCAATCCTTTAATGAACCATACATTACTTATTCGGGATTCAAAAGGCAATCTGAATGAAAAAATCGTTAATGCTCGATTTGCCCGTATTGAAAAGGAAAATCATCTGGAAAACATAATGGTAATTTTTGAAGATATTACTAAAATTATTAAGTCGAAAAATACAATAGAAGAAATTAAGAACCAACACCAGAATGAAATTGAAGTAATTTCTGAAATTTTACGTATCGGACCCGATAGTTTTATTGAATTTACTACAGAAACGATTGATACAATAAAAGAATTTAATCAAAATCTGGACCAACTGGATGATGATCAAATCCTGAATCAAACATTTAGAATGATGCATTCATTAAAAGGATCTGCTAAAATTTTTAAGTTTGATTATATTTCAGCTGTTGCGAATTCAATTGAAGATTTACTTTCTGATATCAGAGAAAAGCGCTGCCCTTTAGATCAACATTTAAAAAAAGAAATAAAAAAACATATTAAAAAACTCGAAAGTGCTATACAAAGTATCAATCAACTGAATGACAAATTTAAACACTTCTCTCGAATTTATATTGAATCCCAGGAAGATAAAAGTAAGTATCAATTAGATCGTTTTATAGAATCTATTACAGAAATGGTACTCACTTTATCAAAACAGCTGAATAAAAAAATCAATTTCAGTGTGAATAAAAAAGTCGAACATTTTCCCTATTTGAGTGATTTAAAAAATCCAATTATTCATTTAATTCGCAATGCTATTGATCATGGAATAGAAGATACATTTGAAAGATTGTCCTATAATAAATCAGAAGAAGGTAAAATTGAATTAAATTTTACCCAGATAGATCAGAATTATTTACTGGAAATCAGTGATGACGGAGAAGGGATCAATTTTGAACTGATTCGTGAAAAAGGAATAATGAAAAAGAAGTTACCTGAAAATAAAGAGGTAAGCAAATCTGATCTTTTAAATTTAGTATTCAGCCCAAATTTTACATCAAAAGAAAGGGCTACAGACATTTCTGGAAGAGGTGTTGGATTGGATATTGTAAAAAATACCTCTGATCAATTAGGCGGAAAAATATCTGTTTCCACAAAAAGACACTACGGTACAAAAATAACCATAAAAATTCCAATTTAAAAAGAAAAGTAAATCATATGCACCAAATTTTTCAAACAATCTTTCCTCAAATATTAGATAAAATCCCATCTCCTGGAGTGCTCATGCTTTGCGGAAATCAGGAGAAAGAAAATCTCATTACCCTTGGTTGGCTCCATTTTGGATCGATCTGGAATTATCCTTCCTTGACAATATATGTTCGCTCCTCCAGGTATTCTTATCCCTTTTTACTGGAAAATCCTGATTTTACTATCAATGTATTATCCAAACAATACCAAAAGGAAATACAGTTTTGCGGATCCCATTCAGGCCGGTATTGCGATAAATTTAAAGAAACTGGTTTAGTCAAAGCCCCTTCAAAAAAAATTACAGTTTCCTCTTTAAAAGCGGCTGAAATAGTAGTAGAATGCTCTATTATTGGCAATGTGCCATTTTTACAGGAACAAATATCTGATCAAATTCAGGCACAATTTTATCCACAAGGTGATTACCATCAGCAATTTATTGCAAAAATTCTAAATATAAAAGAGAAATAGGAGATTTTATGCATCCACTAGCCGAAGAACTCAATCAATCTATAAAAGAACATTCCCCTATATTAAATAGTTTATTAAGTGATATTGGAAAAGCATTATATATGCCCCGGGGTATCATCTTCCAATCAGGAGAAGCCAAGAAAAAAGCACATCAATATAATGCCACCATTGGTATAGCCACTGCTCAAAACCAACCAATGACACTTCATTCCATATCTCGATATTTTCAAGATTTACCCAAAGATCAAATTTTTGAATATGCTCCTTCCGGGGGAGATTTAAAATTGCGAGAAAAATGGCAGGAACAGATCAGACAAAAAAATCAAATAAAAGCAGATCAATCATTCAGTTTACCAGTTGTGACCAATGGTTTAACTCATGGTATTTCCACGGTATCAGAACTTTTTGTTAATGAAGGTGATGATATTATTCTCCCGGATAAATTCTGGGGTAATTATCAATTGATCTTTTCAGTAAGAAAAAAAGCGAATTTTATACAATTTCCTTTATTTACTGATAATCTAACCGGATTTAATCTGGAGGGCCTGAAACAAGCTCTTGAGAAAACGAACAAAAAGAAAGTGATGGTTATTTTAAATTTTCCTAATAATCCAACCGGTTACACTCCTACTGAGTCAGAGGTGCTTGGTATTGTTCATTGCTTAAAATCTTTTGCGGATCAGGGGAAAGAGGTCCTGGTAGTCACAGATGATGCATATTACAGTCTCTTTTTTGAAAAAGACATTCCACAATCCTCTATTTTTTCCAGATTTATTGGACTGCATCCTAATATTGCATCAATAAAAATTGATGGAATTACTAAAGAAGATTATGCCTGGGGTTTAAGAATTGGTTTTTTAACTTATACAGATTATCATAATCATCCGGCAGCTTTAAAAGCATTAGAAACAAAGGCTACAGCTTCTATTCGGAGTACAACCTCTAATTGTTCCCGGCCAGTTCAATCCATTTTACTGAAAGCTTTTTCTGATCCAAATTATTTAGAGGAAAAAAAAGCTAATTTCAATATTATTAAAAAAAGAGCAGAAAAAGTGAAGTCCATTGTTTATGCTGACCAATACAAAGAGTACTGGTCTGTTTATCCTTTTAATTCTGGATATTTTATGTGTTTAAAAATTAAATCCATAGATGCAGAAACTTTAAGGGAATATATCCTTGCAAATTATGGAGTCGGCACGATTGCTATTGGAACAGATTTAAGGATAGCTTTTTCCTGTGTAGCTGAAGAAGAGTTAGAAAAACTTTTCTCAATTATAGCGCAATCTATTGATGAATTAATGAAAAAAAATTAATAATATTTTGATTTTCTATTAAACATCCATGTTACTCAGTTCACTTTATCAAAAAATTAGCAATCGTTTCAAAACACTTTCACATATTGATCAACCTCAAGTTGATGCAAAAATATTAATTTGCCACATACTTAAACTTGATCTAGCTGAGTTTATTACAAGACTAGCTAACCTGGAAGTAAAACAAGAAGATATGAATAAAATTGAGACCTTAGTATTAAAAAGAGAGCAAGGGAAGAGCGTTGCTTCTATTATAGGACAAAAAGCTTTTTATGATCTGGCTCTCTCTGTAAATGATGAAGTTCTTATCCCAAGGCCGGAAACAGAAGTTTTAATTGAAGCAATCCTTCAAAATCAAAATATCAATGAACTTAAGTGTGCTTTGGATATTGGAGCAGGAAGTGGTGCTATTACTTTGACTTTAGCACAGCACTTACCAAAATTAACCATTGATGCATTGGAAAAAAGCCCCGATGCCTGTAAAGTGATCCATACTAATCTGGATAAATATCCTGAATTAAAGAAACAAATCCGAATTATCAATCAGGATTTTTTTATTTTCCAACCGGATCAAATCTATGATTTAATTGTTAGTAATCCACCTTACACACCAACAGCTCAAACAATCCTGTTAAAAGAAAACAAAATAATAGATGATCCACTAATGGCACTAGATGGTGGCCTGGATGGATTACAGTTTTACAGAAAAATTACCCAGTTTGTGAATCAATTTCTAAAAGTAGGTGGTTGGTTAGCCTTAGAACATGGATTTGATCAACAAAAACAAATAATTGAACTTTTTTCAGCAAATAACTACGAAATTCAAACTTTAAAAGATTTATCTAGTCAAGATCGGGGCCTTTTACTTCAAAAAAAGCGATAATTTCTCTGGATTTTCTGGAAAAATAATTTTTCTATTGATTTTAAGAATATTTCAGTTTATTATTATTTACAGGATGTTTTTTATTCAACCATTAAAATATGCCATTAAACAAGTCGATATATAAATTATGGCTTTGATTAATAATTAGGTATTATAATAAAAGGAGTGATTATGCATAAAAAAATTGGCTTTATCCTCATTCTTCTACTGATCTGCTCTGTTTTACCAGTAATGAGTCAGGATACAACTACACAGGAGGATAAATATTCTACAGTAAATGTAATGATCCAGAGAATCACAGATTGTCGATTAGGAGTAATAGTAGAATATTATTATGGTGTAAAATTGATCCGTTCCTATTTCCCCAATCATTTTTTCAGTAAAAAATGGGCTGTTAAAGTAGTGGAAAATGATACACATATATCACCCCAAATGAATATAATTTATAAAAATTTTAAACCCCTTAGAGTTAAATTATATTTACAAACAAATGTAAGTAGCCCTACTTATCGTTATTTAGAGTATGTTTCACCAGAAATTGAAGAGAAATTTAAAAATGCAAAAATGGAATTTGTTTTTGATTAAATAAATGATAAATAAAAAAAGCAATCCTTTTAGTTGAGGATTGCTTTTTTTTTATTTTTTATACCTGGCTTTATCTAAGACTTTTTATCAGGTCTTTACCCAGAGTTTTTGCTTTTTTCATCAGCATTGGCTCTTCCTGAACATCTTTGCCTTCTTCAGTATCAGCAACTAATACCTCTCTGATATTAAACCCCAAAATTTCTAAGGAATTCTCAAACTGATCAAAATGACTTTTGTAGCGGTCAGCAAAATTTTCTCTTTGTGTATAAAGGAGAATGGTTTCTTTACCATCTCCGATTTTTGTTTCTAAACCAGGCCCCTTGAAATAAGCATATAAGCGATCGATAAATATTTTTGTCTGTGGAGTGGTTTCCCATTGATAAATAGGTGATCCAATAATAATTGCATCTGCTTCATCAATTGCCTGATATAACCTCTGCATATCATCAGGAATACGGCAAGCTTGCAAATCTCCTTTGCGACAGTGGCCACATCCTAAACAACCTCGTATTTTTAATTTATTTAAATTATATACTTTTGTACGAGCACCTTTTTCAGCACAACCATTTAAGATCTGGCGTAATATTTTACTGGTACTTCCTTTTTTTTCTGGACTTCCTAAAAATCCAACTACTTTCATTGCATCCTCCCTGAACAGCACACTACTGCCAGTCATTACTTTGTCAATTTCTTTAAAAAAAGTTTAAAAATATTTAATAATTTCTGGATAATATAATGAATTAACTGAATTTTGTCAAGTATAATTTACAATCAGTTTACAGGAATTATTATCAGAAAATATACTTTATTGTCTTAAATGAATGTGTTAGTATGTTTATGGAAATAGAATGAACATTATTTGAAATAATAATTAAGAGTAATAATATCACTACAGAACACAAAAAGATACAAATAACCACAGAGAACTAAAAATTTTACAATACATGAAAATGTAGTTTGGTTTTCAAAAATAGAATAGATTAAATTCAAATTTTTTTAAACTCTTAAAAAACACATCTGTGTTAGCCGTGATTTTTTTGAGGCTATCTGTAAATTCCTTTATAATTATTTAACAAGCAAAAGGATAAAACGATGATAAAAGCAGCTATCTTAACTATAGGGACAGAAATCATGGAAGGTCAGATTGATGATACAAATGCCACGTTTCTTTGTCAGACCTTATTAAATCAAGCTATTAAAGTAATCTATCGGATGAATGTAGAAGATAAATTAGAAAATATTTGTTTAGCACTGGAATTTGTTTATGATCAAGTTGATATTATTATTACGACTGGTGGTCTGGGTCCCACAGACGATGATCTGACCAGAGAGGCATTTGCCCGGTTCTTAAAAACCCAGCTTGTTTATGATGAACATCTCTGGCAAGATATAACCCGTTTTTTTAATAAAATAAAATATAAACCTGCCTACAATAATAAAAAACAAGCTTATCTTTTACCTGGTTCTCAAGCTATTCCTAATAAAAATGGTACTGCTCCTGGTATTTATTTACACCAGCCTCCTAAAACGATTATCCTTTTACCTGGGCCTCCTGCAGAAAATCAGCCAATGATGAATCATTGGGTAATCAAGAAAATGCACAAGGATATTGATTTAACTACCAAACTTTATAAAAAAATTTTTCGTGTCTATAATTTAGGAGAAAGCAATTTAACCAAACTTCTTAATCAATATCAAACCGATCAGCTGGAAATCGGCACCTATTTTAGTCAAAAAGGCTGGATCGATATCCATTTTTCCAGATATTACCACGAAAATATATATGAAGTATTAGATAAAGAAGTGGAAAAATATTTTCATATTTTAAAAGAAAATCAAATTAATTTCTCTGAAGCAAAAGACATTGCTCTCCTGGTTTTAGAAAAACTAAAGGAACTTAAAAAAACTATAGCTTTTGCTGAATCAATTACTGGAGGCCACTTAAGTGCTGAGTTAGTCAGGTACAGCGGAGCTTCCCAGGTATTTGCGGGTGCATTTGTGACCTATTCAAATGATCTGAAAGAAAAAATCCTGGGAGTAAACAAAGAAACTTTAAAAAATTATGGAGCGGTTTCTGATCAAACTGTCTCCGAAATGGCGAAAGGTTTAGCTGCAAAAAGTGCAGCTGATTATAATATAGCTATCAGCGGCATTGCTGGTCCGGATGGAGGAAGTGAAGAAAAACCTGTAGGAACAGTATATTTTGGTTTTAATTTTAATAATGAAATGAAAATTCTCAAACACCAATTTATTGGTCATCGTCAACGAATCATCAATAAGTGCATCACCTATGTTTATCATGAAATTTATCAACAACTCTGTAGTGAACTCTCATAAATATTCATTAACCAAATTGGATTTTATTTTTCAGTAATAGTTTCTTCGATCTTTTTCCCAAAATGTCGTCCCCCTTTGATCTCATGGAGCATCATTGGATCCCCTTTTTTCAGATGCACGACTGACTGGGATTGACCATC
>JAKSBL010000707.1 GCA_022361115.1 Spirochaetota bacterium
TTATTTCTAAATTTAATTTCAAAGTTTTTAAAGCAACTCTTTATGCTGAGGATATATTACCAAAAGGATTGTATGGTACTGATCTGCAGTTTAGTAATGCTTCTCAAAGTTACAAATTTATTTTTGGTCTCAGTACTTATTTTGATTTTTATGATTTATCCCGTTATATTCTAGGAGCAACCACTAGTGAGGTTTTCTTTCCTGGCCAATTTAATGGCAAGTTGCAATTTACAGTTTTTGACTTGCCTTCTTTTGGATTTCAAATCTATGCCAATGGTGGAATTTTACTGCCTTTCTCTTATAATTTTTCCGATGGGTCGTCTGCGTTTCAAACTTTAGCTGCAAAAAATCCGGCGGCATTAGCTTCTACATTGGCAATAAATATGGGTTTTTTATTGCGGGTGAAAAAATTTTCAATTGCTCTTGAGTTTCTGGTGGATTCAGCTATTAATAAAGTTTCTTATTATGATGCCTTGTATGATGCACAAAGGGATGACCATAATAGTACTTATACCGCCTGGATGACCGATCTCAGTTCCAGAGATGTGGGATTTAGAGATTATAATTTTGGATTTCGTTTTTTTATGATGTATGAACTTCAGAAATACATACATTTTGAGTCATCTTATCAAATTACTCTTACTTCTGCTCCAGGTAATACCATTCCTATTAATTACTATGATAAAATATTTTTTAGCCTAAATCTGGATTCTAAAGATAGATGGAAAGTAGCTGTAGGATATAATTTACAATTATATTTCCAGGAAATTGGTACTTCTATTGTTCGAGCTGTAGCTAAAGACTACGACTACTTTTTTAACAATCTATTGCTGGCTACTGGCTTGTTTGTTCAACCATATTCTATGATTAAATTAAATTTTAAATTTGGTATGTATCCAGATCAGACGGGATCGAGTAATCTGGGAACGAAATTTATGTTTTTGATTTATGCTGATTTTTATCCGAAATTCAGTATCAATGCTAAGCCCAAAAAATAAAGTGAAAAAATCTAAGACTTAATCATTATCATTGGTGGAGTTTTTTGCATGATTTACCCAGTGGATCATCTTTTCCACTTCATTGGTAATAATAATATCTGCCCAATCAACAATCCAGTGCATTTCAGTTTTTCGATTAACTGTCCAGAAAACAATTTTTTTTCTTAAGAATTTAAAGAACTTAATAATTGTATAACAAAGCCAATGAGGATAAATATAAAAAATATTAATAGGTAAGTTAATGTAGTTTGGTTTTATTTGAAATACTTTTACTAATCTGGAAAATAATGACTGCTCCTTTGTTTCTCTTCCAATAAGTAAACCAAAGGGAATGTTGCTTTTTTGATAACTTGTTAATAATTCTGGTTTAAATGAGGAGATCAGAATATTTTCAAAAGGATATTTTTTCAGGATTGATTTGATTTTTGAACTATCTTTAGGTGTTAAAGTATCTTCTTTCAGTTCAATATTGAGAAAGGTTTGATCTGAAAATTTTTTTAAACAGTCTTCTAGGGTCAGGATAGTTTGTTGATTTCCTAAATCAATTGTTTTTAATTGTTCATATGTAGACTCTGCAATGTGAATATCTGTTTTACCAGTACGGCCAGTTGTTATGTCATGAATCACTACATATTTGCCATCACTGGTTTTTTGTATATCTAATTCTATACCATCAGCTCCGAATTCCAGAGCCTTTTGAAAGGCTAACTGCGTATTTTCAGGATATTTTGCAGAATAGCCGCGATGTCCGAGAATTTTTATATCTGATTCCATTGCCAATAATCCTTTTGAAAAACGACCTTTTTTTGAGCTGCAAGTATCTTTAAGATTAAATGACAGGTTTCTCTGGGCAGAGAAAAATTATCGACTAATTCTTTTAAGGTAAATCTTTTTTGATTTTCAACATAAATTTTAATTTTTTCAAATATTTCGGTAGCTAAATAGCTAGCATCTGCTAGTTGAATGATTTTTTTTTGAAACTGTAGTTTTATCAATAATCGCTGTAAAGATTCCTCATTGAAAAAAAAGTACTCCTGGTGAATTTTTTGGATACTTAATGGCTTTCCAGACTGAAAGCAAGGGGTAATGAAACTTGTTATTTTATTTTCATGATCAGTAAAAGCAGGATGCCAGCCAATAGGAAAGTATTTATGGCCAATTTTAACAGCTCTTTTAGTTAAAACAAGGTGATTGAGTTTTTTTTGCATTGCTTCTTCAGAAATTTTTATCCCTGGTTTAACTGCAAGTTGTTCTGCTGAAATACCAATAAACTTTTTTCCTTGAGCCATTTTCTGTAACTGAATATGAACTTCATCAGTGCTGATCATCCTATCTTTATAACAGAAGATTAATATAAAGTCAAAAAAACTTCAGCTGTTCCGCTCTGTAAATACTGTAAAGCTGTTTGTCAAACAAGTAGTTTTAGGCTATAATACTCAACATGATAAAAAAAATAATCATTTTAACTATAATTTTATTACTAGTGACTTCTTGTTACCAACAGACTTTGTTTTTTAATAAAGATCTATCTGGTAAAATTAATTATAAAGTAACAATTACAAAAGAGTATACACAATTTATCAGTGTGTTAAACCAAGATGATACATCGATCAATTTAAATTTAAAACCCATACTGGATAGTGAGACTTTAGCAGAAGTTGTACAGAAATCCAATGATGTTGAAATTTTGAATGAACAGCATTCTGAAGATCAAGGAGGAATCATTAATGAGATTCAGTTATCTTTTAAAAATTATAATGATTTAGCTCAAGCATTGCCTAATTCATATTTTCGTAATAGTCTCTTTCGTGAAAAAAATATCATAACTGTCAGCACAATTTTAAGTCTGGATTTCCTGGGGGATTCAACTAAAATTCGCCAGCTGTATCAAAATATGGATAATAATTCCCGAAAATATATCGATTATTATGCTGATAAAGTCAAATTATTCTTTGTTTATCATTCCTATAAAACCATCACACAACCCCCAAAAACAGGAAATTTTCAATTAAGTGAAGACAAAAAAATATTAACCATTGAAATTTCATTACTGGATATTTTACAATCAAGTGGGGATTTAAAACTGCAGTTTGCTCTTCGAAGGTGATCCTGCAACCACAGGGGATTCGGTTCATTCTTATTGTTAAATTGTTGCTTGTGTTATGCTACTCTTTTATGAGAAAAAACTCTATCTGATCATGGATTTCTGCCAGGATTAAGTTTTCATTTAACAGTAGCTCCAGGTGTTTAATGATTACCCTTTCATCTAATTGAAGGGAGTGAGTTAAATCTACTAGAGTTGATGGACGACGTTTTAGAATGGCTAAAATTTTTTGGTCTACTGCATCAATATGATAAGAATTACTTTTTATTGGTGATTTATGATGGAACCGAACAACTATTTCTGCTTTTAAAGGTTTTAAAAACTCTTTAATTTCTTTTAGTTTTTCTTCAGTAGGTTTGGTGATCTCTGCAAAGGCAGGGGGGCGATCCACTGCATTGATATGGACAACTTCTGGATTGATTTGTAAGATTTTTTCTTTTATGAGAGTGAGTTCTTCAAGGTGGTCATTCATTCCAGGAACGATAAATAATTCTAACCAAATTTTTCCTTTAAACTGCTGGCTGAAGGAAATTAAACCTTCAATAATCTGTGTGTTTTTTAACTCATGATTGGGTTTGTTTATCTTTGCAAACACATCTTCCCTCACTGCATCTAAAGATGGCACCAGCACATCAATATCCAAAATTTCTCTTTGTACTTCTGGTAAATAGAGTAGAGTTCCATTGGTGAGCAAAGCAATTTTGTATTGAGGGTAATGAGTTCGTAGGTGATGAATAACATTTGGCAGTTTATTATTTAGAGTTGGTTCACCGGAACCGGTCAGGGTAATATAATCTAATTGAGGAGTACTTTTCAGTACTGTATCTATTTCTTGTAATAATTCTCCTGTTGGAACATATTCTTTTCTCTGAACAACTAAACCATTATCAGGTGTTTTTCCGCATTCACAATAAACACAATTAAGGGTACAGATTTTTTTAGGAACTAAATCCACTCCCAGAGACATTCCTAATCTTCTGGAAGGTACAGGACCGAATAAGTATTGCATGGAGGGCATTATAGACCAGTTTAAAGAGAAATTCAATCATTTTGTTGCAGAGTTTGATTTAACCTTTAAATTAATTTTTCTCATTTGATTCAACTTTACAAAAAATTATTTCACCAGTATAATTTAGGTAAGGTGGTAATGTTATGGATATTAATCAATTGAACTATTATTATAATAAATTCAAGTTTGGTGAGGATAATTTTCATAACCTGATGAAATTTCGGGTAAGAGAAATTTTATTAATTTCTACATTTTATGATGCTTTTACTTTTGAACAGGAATCCCGATTGTCCCAACAAATAGTCGGAGAATATCACCTTTTAAATTTGACAACCATTCCCAGAATTACGAGTGTACCAACTGGTGAAGAAGCATTGAATAAATTAAAAAGCAAAAAATATGATTTAGTCATAACGACTATGCGAATTGGCAATGATAGCCCTTTTTCCCTTTCAGCAAAAATGAAAGAAATCTATCCGGAGTTACCTATTCTTTTGCTTCTCACTGTTAAATCAGATATAGGTTTAATAGAGAGAAATAGAGATAAAATGACACATATTGATAACTTTTTTTTATGGAACGGGGATTCTAAACTTTTTTTGGCTATGATTAAATATATTGAAGATAAGATGAATGTACAGTATGACACAGAAATGGGATTGGTCAGGGTTATTCTGGTGGTTGAGGATTCTGTGACTTTTTATTCCATTTATCTTCCTTTGCTTTATACTGAAATCATGAACCAAACCCAAAAACTGATTACCCAGGAACTTAATGATGTACAAAAATATTTTCGGATGCGTGCCAGGCCCAAAGTTTTATTGACAGACAATTTTGAGGAAGCAATCCAGATTTGTAATAAATATAAGCAAAATCTATTAAGTGTCATATCTGATGTTACCTATTTTAAAGGGAGAAAAGTAGATGAAACTGCAGGCTTAAAACTGATAAAAAAATTAAAAAGTGATAATTGGGATGTTAATTTTTTGCTTCAATCATCTGATATGAGGCATAAAAAGATGGCAGATCAAATGAATATCCATTTTATCCATAAGTTTTCACCTACATTGCTGAATGAACTGAGTCAATTTATGGTATCAGAGTTAGGATTTGGTGATTTTGTATTTCGGGATCCACAACAAAATGAAATAACCAGAGCACGTACATCTAATGAAATGGAAGAAAAATTACTCACAATTCCAATTGAATCCATTCTTTATCATAATAATAAAAATCATTTTTCTGCCTGGTTAATTGCCCATGGTGATTTCCAGATTGCTAAAAGAATTCGCCCATTAAAAACATCAGATTTTCCAGATCCTGAAGCAAATCGGGGATTTTTGATTAATGTTTTTAAATCAGTGAATAAAGAGAAAAGAAAGGGAAAAATTATTGATTTTAATCTGGATGATTTGGAAGAAGAGGACCAGGTTATCCGACTGGCTAATGGATCATTGGGAGGAAAAGGCAGGGGAATTGCCTTCTTAAATTCCCTATTAACCACAATAGAATTAGAAAAGAAATTTCATAATACTCATATTCGAATTCCTTTAACAGCAATCATTGGTACCAATGAATATGACCACTTTGTCGAGAGTAATCATTTATTGGAAGTATTGGAACTGGAAGATGATGAAGAGATCAAAAAATGCTTTGTAAAAGGAAAATTATCTGATCATATCGTTAGCCGATTACGAGAATTTTTAAAGATAATTAAAACTCCTTTAGCTATCCGATCCTCTGGGTTGCTGGAAGATTCACAATCTCAACCTTTTGCCGGTATTTATCAGACTTATATGATTCCTAATAATCATGAAAGCCTGGATATTCGCTTAAAGCAATTGACTAATGCAGTGAAACTGGTTTTTGCTTCTCCTTTCTTAACAGAAGCAAAAAACTATATTAAACGGTTAAATTACCGAATTGAAGAAGAAAAAATGGCGGTTGTGATACAAGAAGTAGTGGGGAACACTTATGGTGAACGTTTTTATCCCCACATATCTGGTGTCGCTCAGTCTTATAATTATTATCCGATTTCTTATATGAAACATAATGATGGAATAGCATTAGTAGCTGTTGGGCTGGGCCAAACAGTGGTAGAAGGAGAAAGAAATTTCCGGTTTTGTCCTTCTTACCCTGAAATCATGTTTGCTCCTCAGGAAGATCTATTTAAGTTTAATCAAAATAATTTTTATGCAATTGATATTTCACAAAAAGAATCTGATTTATTAAAAAATGACCGAGTCACACTCGTACAAAAAGAAATTTCTGCAGCAGAGGAAGATGGAACTTTATTTCATTTAGCATCTGTTTGGGACCAGGAAAATAACCGGATTATTGAAGGCATTACTCGGCCTGGTATTCGGATCGTCAATTTTGCTAATATTTTAAAATATGATTATTTCCCATTAGCAGGAATTTTAACAGACTTTTTGGATATTGCTGAAACTGCTTTTGGGGTACCTGTTGAAATTGAATTTGCTGTAAATCTTTATACTGATATTCCTCGTATTTATCCGACATTTTATCTATTACAGGTCAGGCCGTTAACGATTCTTTCAGAAGAAGTTAATATTGATATCAACCAGTATCCTCAAGAAAAAAGACTGCTCTATACTGAGAAAGGAATGGGGCATGGGATTAATAATCAGTTGTATGATATCATTTTACTGGATCCACAACTTTTTGATAATACAAAAACCTTTGAAATGCAAAAAGAAGTCGCATATTTTAATGAGAAGATGAAGGCTGCCAATCGGGATTATATATTAATTGGCCCAGGACGTTGGGGAACGAGAGATCCATTTTTAGGCATACCAGTTCAGTGGGGCCAAATAAGTTGTGCAAAAGTAATTATAGAAGCTGGTTTAAAAGATTTTGATATTGAGCCTTCCCAAGGAACTCATTTTTTTCATAATTTAGTAGCCATGAATATTGGGTATTTTAATATTCCCTATCAAAGTAGTGATAGTTTCTTGGATTATGACTGGTTAGCTGGCTGTTCAAGTAGTGAAGATGGTCATTTTTTTCATCATTATCATTTTGATCAACCCTTAAAAGTTATTATGGATGGGAAAAAAGGTATTTCTGTAATCTTAAAGCCAGGAACATAAATTTTTACTGCTGTTTTTTCTTTTTTGTAAACAAGAAAAAGATCAGAAAAAAAAAGAATACTCAAAAGATGAAGAAAAGACTGGGATTTTAAATATTATTAGACTTTAAATAAGTGAATCCCTTGGTCGTTCAAAAATGCAATAGTTTGCTGAAAAGTAGGAATACCTTGTTGGCCTCCCATTGTTTTACATTTCAGAGCAGCAGCTGCATTAGCGAAAATAACAGAATCTTTGATTGATAATTTTTTCATTAACCCAACTAAAAATGCCCCATGAAAGGTATCTCCAGCACCAGTAGTATCTTTTATTTTTACCTGAAACGAAGGGATATGACTGAATTCTTGGTCTTGATAAAGATAACTGCCATTTTTGCCATAAGTAAGTATGATTGTGTTCATCCCTGTTCTAGCTAAGTGAGTTATGATTTTTTCAGGATCTGTTTGTCCAGTAAAACGAGTAGCAAAATGATAACTGGGGATAAAATAATCCGTTAATGACAGTAATTCTTTTGTACGATGATCATCAATAAGTTTTGAACTAGGATCTAGAGAAATTTTGATTTTTTGTTTTTTGGCAGTTCTTGCAGTATGGATAGCCGTATCCAGCCAATATCCATCCAGATGCAGATATTGAACTCCAGTTAAATCAACTTTCTCTAAAAATAACTGATCCTTGTTTTGTACACCCTTATAATGAATGATGGTCCGTTCACCTGTTTTTTGATGAACTAGACATTCAGAAAAAGCAGATGTTTCATTGGAAAATATCTTTATTCGGTCACATATTACATTATTGTTGTGAAACTGTTTTAGGATATATTCTCCCCCTTTATCATCACCAATTCCGCCGATAAACTCGGCTTTTTCACCTAACCTGGCAACAGCAGCCATTGCTGTTCCTATCATCCCCCCTTGTTGAATACTAAAGTCTTTCACATAACATACCTGATCCCAGTGTGGCATATCTGGAATAACCATTATTCGGTCTGTTACTACACCACCAATACCTAGAACACTCATTTTTGCCTTTCATTATATTGATAAATGACTATATTTAGTGTATTATAACTTTTGATTGATAAATTGTAACATAAAAATACAAAACCCTAGAGTTTTTTTCATATATTTAGGGATAAGGGTTGAAGTTGTTCTAATTGCTTAATTTCAAACCGCAAATTGATACTAGCAGTCTCTTAAAAAAATGAAAAACTCGATATGAGCTTAAAATATTTTTTTGCTTGACATTTTATGATACTGTTTTAAAATATATATAACTTAATTTATTAAATTAATAAAGTTGATTAGGAGTTCCCAATTTCTGCACAAAAAAAAGCCAGTTTCGAATCGATGAAACGGACAAATTATTCCATTATTTTGAAAATGATTCGGGATTATGGGCCAATTTCTCGAGCTGAAGTAGCCAATAAAACCGGCTTAACAGCAGCCTCCATAACAAATATCAGTCAGGAGTTAATTGAAAAAGGTTTTGTAGTTGAGATTGGCAGTGGCCAATCTAGTGGAGGGCGTCCGCCAATTTTATTAAAAATTCGATCCAATGCGAAATATATCATAGGGTTAGCTATTCGTCCTGGGTTACTGGATGTGATGATATCAGATTTGGATCTTAATATTTTGGTTGTTGAAAGAGAAAAAGTTAATCATATTGACTATGAGCGAGTTTTCCAGCAACTGGAAAGCATGTTAAATAAAGCCCTTGACGAAGTTCAATTAAAGCAAAGTGAGTATATTGGAATAGGTGTTGCCATGCATGGTATTGTTGATCCAACTAAGGGAATTTCTCTATTTGCCCCATATTATCACTGGCGAAATAGAGAAATAAAATCAAAGCTACAGGATAAATTTAATTTACCGGTTTTTGTTGAAAATGATGTAAATTGTATGGCAATTGGTGAAAAATGGTTTGGTGCTCTAAAAGGCAGGCAGGTGAATTCTTCAATTACCATAAATATTGAGAATGGTGTAGGGGCAGGGATCATTTTGAAGAATACAATCTATCAGGGTGCTAATTTTATTGCAGGAGAGTTGGGACACGTGGTCATCAATCCTGAGGGAGAAACATGTAATTGCGGTAAAAAAGGGTGTTTGGAAACTTATATCTCATTTGATGGAATTATCCGTTATGTTAAAAATAATTTGATCCATCAACCAGCTTCTATATTACAAAAGAAATATTCAGTAAGTGGTGAATTAACAATTGATTTGATTATTGAATCAGTTTTAGCAGGCGATGAGTTGTGTTTAGCTGCTCTTAAAAGGGTTGGAAAGTATCTGGGTATCTCACTCTCTCACCTAATCGTTACCATAAATCCTATGGTAATTGTTTTAGAAGGGAAACTCAATCAAGTAAAAGATATATTATTCCCTGAAATAAAAAAATCTATTAATGAAACTCTGTTAAAAGATTTAAATGTTGATTGTGAATTGTTAAGTTCTCAATTAGGAGAATATTCTTCGGCAAAAGGCGCCATAACCTTGGTCTTAAAGAAGTTTTTTAATAGTAAAAATTTGCTCACCTTTATTAACTCTGGTTCTGTTGCAGTTTAGTATTGTTTACCAGAGATATTAAAAAAATCAATTCGTTTTTTTGAAGTGATATGTAAAAAAAATTGAAAAATTGAGCTATAATCATTATGATTACTTTTATATCAATTCTTATTTAGTAATAAATGATATGAATCTGCTCAGTGAATGAATCGGTAAGAGGTTATTATGATAAATGCTATTAGAACGGGGTTGTTTTTTTTATTTTTGGTCTGGGCTGTTTATCTTATTGATTTAGCTCTTTTGTTTATTGATTTTACTGCTTATGGAATTTATCCTCGCAATGTATATGGCCTCATCGGCATCATAACCTGGCCATTTTTACATGCGGATTGGCCACACATTTTATCCAACTCAATGCCTTTGTTAGTTTTGTTAGTTGTTGTTTTTACTTTTTTTAAGCGAATAGCCTGGCCTGTAACAATAGTAGTCGTTACCCTGGGAGGATTATTGGTTTGGATTTTTGGTAGGCCTTACATTCACATTGGAGCAAGTGGCCTGATTTATGGATTAGTAGCATTTCTCTTTTTTTGTGGATTATTTCGAGGAGATTTTAAATCCATCCTGATTGCTGTTATTGTTGCTCTGGCTTATGGCGGCTTAATTTATGGAGTATTTAGTTCTGACCCAACTATCTCCTGGGAAGGGCATCTATTTGGTGCGGGTGCAGGTGCTTTTTCTGCTTTTGTTTTTCGTAAAGTGAAGGAAAATTGATTAATCAATTTCCGGGACAAAATTTTCCACAATTTGAGCAGCAATCCCAGTATAATTTTCTGGTCTAATAGATTTTAGCCTGATTTTTAGAGATGCTTCTATTTCTAAGTTATCTGCCAGTTTTTCGAAATCAGTTATGGTCACTTTTTTCCCCCGGGTGACATCTTTTAAGAGTTCATAAGGATTGGTAATTCCAGCTGCTCTTAAAATAGTTTGATAGGCTTCAGCAATAACTTGAGGAGTTTCCTTGAGCTGATTGAGAAGTTGTTTTTTATTGACTTGTATTTTTGTTAGTCCCTTTTGTAAGGATTGACAGGCAATCAAACAATGGGCAAAGGCAGTTCCAATATTTCTCAATACAGTACTATCTGAAAGATCTCTTTGTAATCGAGATATCGCTAATTTTTGGCTGAAAAATTGAAATAATGCATTAGCCAATCCTAGATTTCCCTCAGCATTTTCAAAATCAATCGGATTTACCTTATGTGGCATAGCAGATGAGCCTATTTCTCCTGCAACAGCTTTTTGGATAATCAAATTATCAGAAATATATCTCCATATATCCTGACTAAAATCAATTAGTATGGTATTAATCCTTTTAAAAGTATCAAAAATGCGGCAATAACTATCATGCGGTTCAATTTGAGTAGTAACTGGATTATATTGAAGAGATAGATAAACATTTTTTAATAAACTGGAGTTTTTATTAAAAGAGGAATGTTGATCAAAAGCTGCAATAAGTTTTTGAGTAAAATCAGGCCAATCGATTTCTGGATAAGCTGCGCACATTGCATTGTAATTGCCTGTAGCGCCGTTTAATTTGCATAAAACAGGAATATTCTTTAAAGTAATCAGTTCTTCTTTCAACCTGGCAATAAATACTAGTATTTCTTTTCCAAATGTCGTTGGGCTAGCAGGCTGGCCATGTGTCCTTGCCAGCATCACTGAATCCTTGGTATCTAATGCCAGTTGGTACAGAGTTTGATATAGCTGTTCAATTGTCGGTAGAATGATCTGATTAATGCTATCACGCAACATAAGGGCATAAGATAAATTATTGATATCTTCACTAGTGAGACAAAAATGAACCATCTCGAGTAAATCAGAAAGGGTACTCTTCTTTAATTTCAGTTTAATAAAATATTCTATTGCTTTTACATCATGATTGGTTGCAGGAATGTGATGATAACCCTGAGTTTCAATTAATTTGACAATTTCAGCATCATCATCACTAATTTGATGAAAATTAGCCAACTTGGCTTTTTCAATATCTGTTAAAAGTCTAAGTTTTAAGCCTGTTGTCTTTGTTAATTGTTCTAAATAACTGCATTCCACTAAAATACGATATTTAATCAGTGCTTTTTCACTAAAATATTCTGATAAAGGTGCAGTTTTACCTTGATATCTTCCATCAATTGGAGAAATTGCGATTATTGACATATATAAATCCCCTTTTTGCTTATTTAACAATGACATCTTGCTTTTTTAAACATTTACCTTAAATATTAGTTTTTGTCAATCTAAGTTATATTTTCAATTACTAATGATCATTTTTGTAATTTGATCTTATTGTTCTATTGAAAAATAAATGTTAATATAGATCAAAATCAATAGAAAGAGGTGTTGCTGTTTGAATATTCTCTATTATACATATTCTTTTCCGTCTCATTCTGATCCGATTGGGGGAATATTTTTTTATCAGCGGGTTGCACAATTATTAAAAGATAAACACTTCGTACCTGTTGTGAAAGAAAATAGTATTATTAAAAGTTCTGGGCAATTACTTAAAATCAAATCTTATAAAATTAAAATTTTTGATGATGATCTGCCTGTTCAGGTTGAGCCTATTAACTATTTTAAAAATCCATTCTTTATGAGTTCTCACCTCTTAAAACAAATAAAAAAGAAATTTGAAAAAATGAAAGGTGATTTCATTCATACCCATATGGCTCATATTAGTTATCCAATTTATCTGGTAAAAAAGAAGTATCATATCCCTTATGTGGTGACAGTTCATGGGAGTGATGTGCATACCATTCCTTTTCAAAGTAAAAAAGAAAGAGCTAAGGTTTTGAAGATTTTACATCATGCTGATTTGGTGATCTTTGTTTCTACTTACTTACTTAAAAAAGCACAGGAATTAGGTTATCAGGGTCAAAATTATGAAATTATTCCTAATGGAATTCATTTACCAGCTGTTCAGCACGAGAGAAAAGATCAGCAAAATCTAATTAAAACAATTGGTTTTATTGGTAATTTGATAAATGTTAAAGGAGCTGATTTACTACCAGCAATATTTTATGAGATAAAAAAAGCTAACCCACAAGTTCAATTTGTTATTATTGGTGAAGGAATTCTTAAAAAGCAGATTGCAAAGGAACTAGAAGAATATGGTTTGATGCGTTGTACTGAAATAACCGGTAGAATTTCACCTGCAAAATTGGAGCAATATTATAGTAAGTTGGATTTATTGGTGATTCCAAGTAGGAATGAAGGCTTTGGGTGTGTTATCCTGGAAGCTTTTAGTTTTGGTGTTCAAGTAGTTGGAAGTCAGTGTGGATCATTACCTGAATTAATTGGAGAGAAGGGAAGAGTCGTTCAGATGAATGACAATTTTATTCCTGTTTTTGCAGATCAAGTTATAGAACTTTTAAAAAATCCCATTTCTTCAGATAAACTGATATCTTATGTTAAACAATATTCTTGGAAAAAAACAGTTGAAAAAGAAATCAAGGCTTATCATAAAATTTTTAGTAAATAAATTACCTTCTTAACAAACATTTGATATAAAAACGGAGCTTTTTTCTCAAGGGAATGGTGCCAGGCTTTAATAGTTTAGTTGAGTAATAAATTTTTAAGATCCATAAACCTAATGCTGATAATACATAACAGTTTTCAAACCAAATATTCTGAATGGATTTCATGAAACAATCAGGATCATATATCTGATTTTTCTTATTTATCTGCATTAACTGCCATAAATAATGATAGATTTGAAATGTTGTTTTTTTATCCTTTTTCATGGTTTTTAAACAGATTTGACAATGAAATTTGATTTGCTGTTCGGAAAATGAATGAAACTGGAGCAAAAACTTTTTGTATATTTTATATGCTGTTAATTGCTTCTCTTTTTTTTTAGTTATAGTGATTTGTTCAGGATGTTTACGATAAAATAGCAATGCTCTGGGGTAATTGGCAAATTGAGTTTTATTAATAGCCTTGATCCATAATTCATAGTCTTCAATGTGTCTATACTCTTGCTGATAAAATAGTTGGTAATAATGTATCGTTTTTTTTCTCATCATAACTGTCGGATGAGCAATAGGGGATATAAAAAATAGTTCACTTTTTATTTGTTCGTGTTTAAGGGGTAATTTTAATAATTTTGATTTTAAAGGTGTTTTTCCAAATCGTATCCAGGAACCGCAAATACCGATATCTGGGTTTTGTTCCATGAAGCTAACCTGTGATTCAAAACGATCAGAGTAACTAATATCATCACAATCCATACGAGCAATATACTTTCCTTGAGCCTCTCTAATTCCCCAGTTCAAACAGTAAATTAAACCTTTGTTTTTGGGGAAAATAATTTTTTTCATTCGATAATCAGAAAATTGGTCAATGATTTTTTGAGATTGATCGGTTGAGCCATCATTTATAATGAGGAATTCAAAATGTTTATAGTTTTGCTGTAAAATACTGTTAATTGCTTCTTTTAAATAAGTTTCACCATTAAATACTGGCATTATGACCGAGATTAGAGGTTTCATATTCTTACCCACTCGTCCGGTATAAGATCCTGTTCTAATTCTGGATTTTTATACCATTTTTTTGGAGCAATGATTAATTTTTTAGAATTATTCCCCAGCCAGGCACCCCACCAGCTAAAAGTACTATTGGCAATGATAAAATGTTTACACTGACTCATTAAATAAAGATCAGCTATATCACTTTCATCTCCTGTGTGATTGACAATAATACAAGGTAAAGAAATTGAGAATTCCTGTTTTACCCATTGAGGATCATTGGTGAAAATGTAAATAAAAGGATTTTTAACTTTATTGGATAACCATTTGATGGCCTCTTGATAATAAGTCAAATCAACTTGGCTATAAATACTTCTTAATTCCAGGTTTTTATAATCACCTCTTCTGATATGAAGAGCAATTGCATTCGTATTTTTAATTTGCTTCAATAGCTGTTGATCATAATCAAAATCATTAATTTTAAA
>JAKSBL010000090.1 GCA_022361115.1 Spirochaetota bacterium
AAAAATTGATAATCTGGAATTTAACACAGCTATCAGCCAACTCATGATTTTGGTCAACCTATTACAAAAACAGGATAAAATAAATACAAAGGTTTTAAAAACTCTTAATCTTTTACTACACCCTTTTGCTCCTTTTATCACAGAAGAACTCTGGGAAATGCTGGGTGAAAAACCATCTATTTCCCAACAGAACTGGCCAGTATTTGATCCGGCAAAAGTAGTAGATGATGTAGTCACCATTGTTTTTCAGGTAAATGGCAAAGTGAGAGCTAAAGTAGAGTTGGCTAAAGATTTATCTAAGGAAGAGATGATTGATTTGGCCTTAAACAATGAACGAGTTAAAGGTTATACTGAAGGGAAAGAAGTAATAAAACAGATTGCAGTACCTAATAAACTGGTAAATATTGTAGTAAAGTAGAATAAACAAAATAATTACTGATCCGGCCTTTAGTGCCGGATTTTTTTATACTTTCACTTAAAATCCATTTTTTTTCCTGCTGTCATCAGAGTCTGAACAAAATAATCCATATCTTCTTTGGTTAAATAGGGATTAGTCAAAATCAAACGTATGTAGGTAATACCATTAATATGAGAATAATTAACCAGAATTTTTCCTTCTTTCTTTAAATATTCTCTTAGTTCCTGATTAAATTGATTAAAATCAGGATGATTATCAGGAATATAACGAAAACAAATATTTAAAAATTCAATCGGTTCAACTAACTCCAAACAAGGCTGGTGAGCAATGAGAGTTTTTACATAGTTTCTCACTTTAAAAAGATGGTCAAACCGTCTCTCAAATCCTTTAGTACCTAACACTTTCCACAACAACCAGAGTTTTAAGGAATCCACTCTCCGGCCGCATTGGAGGGATTGATACCCAAAGTTATATTGATGATCATCTTCATGAAGAAGGTAATCCGTATCAATCCTTTCTAAACTGTTGGTCTGGTGAAGAATATTTTTATGCTGTGTGAGAAAGGCTGTGCAAATTAATGGGACTCCCATGAGCTTATGGGCATCCCAGGACAATGAGTCTGCCCGATGACTGCCTTTCAATAAGCTTCGATGTTTACTACTCAATAACATTGGCCCACCCCAGGCTGCATCCACATGAAACCAGAGATCATGTTTCTTGGCAAGATTGGCTATCTGATGAACTGGATCAAATGCTCCTCTTACTGTGGTTCCACAAGTAGCAGCAACAAAAAAAGGGGTTTTCCCTTCTTCTTTTGCCTCAATTACTGCCTTTTCTAACTCAGAAGGGATCATTTTTCCTGCTTGATCACTCTTCACTTTAATAACATTATTCTGTCCAATGCCCAGCACATTAGCAGCTTTTAAAAAAGAATAATGTGCCTGATCAGAGATAAATAAGACAGGAATGGCAGCCTTTGGAAAACCATTCATCTGACAATCTTTAAAGTATTTATTCCTGGCACACATTAACCCCAGTAAATTACCATTACTGCCGCCAGAACAGAAGATCCCTCCCCCGTCCTGAAAACCAATGAGTTGATTCATTTGCAGAATTAATTCTTTTTCCATCAGGGTGGCTAAAGGACTTACTTCATAAGTATACATGGAAGTATTTGTTAAGGCAGTAATAATTTCACCAATAAAGGCAGGCAACTCAAACCCGCCAAAGAGTTGATTAAAAAACATATTATGACCAGTACGAACACTATACTTCAAATAATCTTCTACAGCAATTAAAAATTCTTCTTCAGTACACCCCTCTGCATCTAGAGTTATTGGATAGAGTCTTTCCAAATCTTGAGGACTATGATACTCTACTACAGATCCAGCAGATTCTTCTGCCAGATATTCAATTATAAGATGACGAATTCTTTCTATAATATGATGCAGATTCATAATTTTTCCTTAAATGATTAGTGCAAATTCAAATGATAAAAACTTTTGGCTGTATCCCAAATCAATTCAGAAAGAGTGGGATGGGCATGCATGGTATTGACCAAATCCATGAGCTTGATTTTATTTTGATAAGCAACTAAAAGTTCTGGTAATATTTCAGTAGCATCAGGCCCAACAATGGAAGCACCTAATATCGTTTCTGTTTGATTATCCACTAAAATTTTCACAAAACCATCTGATTTACCCAGAGCAACTGCTTTTCCGGAAGCTTTAAAAAACAGTTTTAAAGCTTTAAAATCCAGTCCTTGTTCTGTAGCAACTTCTTCTGATAATCCAAAAGCAGCAGCTTGGGGATAACTATAAATACAAAAAGGAATCCCTTGAGGATCAATGGAAAAACTGGCATCTTGATTTACAATATGTTCACATGCCAAGCGGGCTTCTTCATATGCCACATGAGCCAGCATGGGAGAATGACTGACTATATCCCCGATTGCATAAATATGGGGAATAGCTGTAGCCATGGTCTTCTGATCAACCTCAACAAAACCTTTTTCTAATATATTGGCAGATAAATTCTTGATACCTAAATCCTGACTATTAGGAGACCTTCCCATAGCTAATAAAATATAATCAGCTTGTATGGATTGAGATTGATCATTTTTATTATATTCAACAGTACAAATACCTTTATCTTCGGTAACACTGGTAACTTCAGCACCCGTAATGACTTTTAATTTTTGTCTCTTAAATGAACGCTCCAGAGTTTTTCCACATTCAGCATCCATACCTGGTAAAAGGTTAGGTAAATATTCTAAAAGTGTGACTTCACTTCCTAAAAGTTGATAGATGTAGGCAAATTCAACTCCAATTGCTCCTCCGCCAATTACGATAAGCTTTTCTGGAATGGTATCTAAAGCAAGTGCACCAGTACTATCAATTAAGTGGCTGTCTGGCTGAGGATTAGCAAAATTACCAAAGAAATCTTTATTTGACGATCCAGTTGCAATAACAAAATATTTAGCAGTCCATTCTCTTTCTTCAGATTGAGATTTTACTTTAATCGTATGATCATCCATAAAACTAGCCTGTCCGGCAAAATAATCGACCTGGTTTTGCTTAAAGAGAAAATCAATGCCCTTAGACATCTGATTAGCCACTGATTGAACCTTCTGATTGACAGCTGTCATATCAATAGGCCCAGATGTAATATCCGGTAAACCAGGAATTTGATTCTTTTTCACAGTGGAAATTTTTTCTGCCATATGGATAAAAGCTTTAGTGGGAATGCAACCAACGTTTAAACAAACTCCACCTGGTTTGTCTCTTTCTACCACTGCTGTTTTTAAACCGTTTTTTGCTAATAAACAGGCCGCACTATATCCCCCAGGGCCTGATCCAATAACAATTGCATCGTAATTCATATGTACCTCTTTTCCTGCCAATAGAATAACATATTTCTGTTATCCTTCAAGTAGTTATGATGGGATTTTTCTCTTGAGACACTTTTAATAAAACTCTCTTTGGTGTTTGATTCATAATATTTGGCTGCCATCTTTATGCATCCAAAGATCTTCTTAATTAATATTTATCCTTGTTAATAATTGATTGACCATCCCCAATTTTTATATTATTATTGCAATAAAATTGATGAATTGTTAAAAAGTTGTTAATCGGAGACACTCATGAAACCCCTATATATTTACAACCTCTTTCCTAAGCTTTATAAAAATTCAAAAGAGTGGGAAAAGGCAATTCCAAAAATTGCTAAAATGGGCTTTAATACGATCTATCTAAATCCGCTTCACTATCCTGGTTTTTCAGGTAGTTTATATGCACCTAAGGATTATTATCAATATAATCCCTTATTTTTTACCAAAACCAAACCAGAAGAAGATCAAATAAAATCTTTTATTGCTAAATGTGAAGAACAAGGTATTGCCGTAGTGATTGATCTGGTCATCAATCACACTTCTATTGATTCTGTACTGGTAGATTCTCATAAGGATTGGTATATTTTAGAAAAGGATGATGTAAAAAGGCCAGGTGCCTGGGAAGATGGCAAATATATTCAATGGGGAGATTTAGCAGAACTTAACCTGGAAGACAGCCCTGATCGAGATAATCTCTGGCAATATATGCTGGAGCTTTGTGAGTATTTGCTAAAGCTGGGCTTCAAAGGTTTTCGCTGTGATGCAGCTTATCAGGTTCCCCAAATTTTCTGGGAATTCTTAATATCAAAAATAAAAAAGAAATATCCAGACATCCTTTTCCTGGCGGAAACTTTAGGCTGTACTCCAACTCAGATCCAGAAACTCTCAAATTGTGGTTTTGATTATATTTTTAACTCTTCCAAATGGTGGAACTACAATGATTCCTGGTGTTTAGAACAATACGGAATGACCCGAGTCATTGCCCCTTCTATCTCTTTTCCGGAAAGTCATGATACAGAACGTTTATTCCAGGAAGTCAATGGCAATAAAGCAGTATTTTTACA
>JAKSBL010000590.1 GCA_022361115.1 Spirochaetota bacterium
GATCTTAAAAAAGCTCTGGAGTATTGTGATCAAGGAATAAAGCTGGCTCCGGATTCAGAAGGTGGGATTAATTGTCAGGCATTAAGAACTGCTATTTTAACAAAAACCCATAGTTTTACCCTTGAGAAAGCCAATATTCCTGGACAGCCGTTTCAAGCACTGGTAACTTATAAAAATCTGGGCAACATGTATTGGCGAGTTGTTAAACTCACTGAAGAAATACGGATAAAAAGTCAAAAACTGGATTATGATGATGGACAGACAGCTGTACTAGAGTATTATGCTTCCTTACCATATGTTCAGGAGTGGAAAGTTAATTTGCCAGATGATGGAGATTATCAGACTCACTCTACTGAAATTTTGATTCCTGCTTTAGAAGCTGGCCATTATTTAATCCTTGCTTCTAATAAACCTGATTTTGTTTCTCACCAAAATGCTTTATTTTATACTTCCGTCTGGATTTCTAATATTAGCTTTATCAATGCAATGGACCAAACAACCGGCGACATGCATTACTGGGTGACCCATAGAGATAAGGGAGAACCTTTATCTGGTGTTAAAGGGATTGTCTATAAAAAAGAGTGGAACTATAAATTAAGAAAATATATTTTTCATAAAAAAGACACTTATGTAAGTGATAAAAAGGGACGCTTTACAGTTAAATTTAAAGGGGATAACCATGAATTTTCTGTGAAATTTCTCTATCAGCAAGAAGAACTCTTTATGGATGATGAATTTTATCAGTATCATTCGTATGATCATTCTGGTTTGGGTTATCAAACGCATTTTTTTACAGACCGGGCTATTTATCGGCCAGGACAAACGATTTATTATAAGGGGATTTTGGTTCAGTCTAACTCAAAACACGGAGTTGAAAAAAAAGTAGCAAGGGGTTATAAAACAACTGTAGTTTTTTATGATGTCAATGGAGAGGAGATCAGTCGACAAAAGGTGAAGACCAATGAATATGGGACTTTTAGTGGAAAATTTGTTGCTCCAACTGATCGTTTAAATGGACAAATGTCAATTGGTAATGAATTTAACCGCCAGTATTTTTCTGTAGAAGAATACAAACGTCCTCAATTTGAGGTCCTCTTTGATCCCGTAAAAGAAGAATATCAACTCAATGATCAAATCGAAATCACCGGAAAAGCTTTAGCTTTTGCCGGATTTCCAGTGGATAATAGTGAAGTCAAATTTCGAGTTGTACGTGAAACTTATTTTCCCTATTGGTATTGGTGGTGGGGTGGCTATCCATCCAATACTAATGTAGAAATTAAAAATGGCCAATTAAAAACCAATGACCAAGGTGAGTTTACTATTGAGTTTAAAGCTATGCCGGATCTCTCTGTTGATCCTGAGAGAAAACCGGTTTTTCGTTATGCTGTTTATGCTGATGTAACGGATATTAATGGAGAAACTCATTCTGCTGTCTCATCGATCCGTATCGGATATGTTTCTTTACAACTGGCAATTAGCTGCCCAGAAAAAATGGCAAAAGAACAAAAATATCAACTCAATATTAGCAGTAATAACTTAAATAATGTTTATGTCCCTTCTAAAGGAGAAATCACCATTTCCCGCTTAAAAAGTCCGGAAAAAATTTTTCGTAACAAATATTGGAATCCTCCGGATCGGTTTATTATGAGCAATGATGATTATCATTCAGCTTTTCCGTATGATGCCTATCAAAAGGAAGATTTGTTTTATACCTGGGATAAAGAAAAAGTGCAGTTTACCACTCGTTTTAATACTGAGAAAAGTAAACAATTAGTTTTAGACAATCTATCTGACTGGAAGCCAGGTAAATATATATTGGAGATGACTGCAAAAGATAAAAAGGGAGAACAAGTTAAAGTTTTTCATTATTTTACCCTTTATTCTGAGCAGTCTAATCAGCTTCCCTTAAAAGAAAGTATCTGGTTTTCTCCATTAAAAACAATCTGCCAACCGGGAGATATTGCGCAAATTGAAGTGGGAACGGCCGAAGATTTTCTCTTTGTTTTTTATGAAGTCCTCGTTAAAGATGAAGTAGTGAAATCAGAGCTAGTGAAATTAGAAAATGAGAGAAAGATATTGGAATTTCCGGTCACAGAAAAACATCGAGGTAATTTTACGGTTCAACTGAATATGGTGAAACATAACCGGGCTTATACCTTTACTCAGCCCATTACTGTTGCCTGGAAAAATAAGGACTTAAAAATAGACTTTGAAACTTTTAGAAATAAACTTTTACCTGGGACAGAAGAACAATGGCGGTTAAAAATTTCTGGCCCAGAAGGGGAACGTGTAGCAGCTGAAATGGTAGCAACTCTTTTTGATGCATCATTAGAGGAATTTGTCAGCCATAACTGGTATATGAGTCTTTTTCCCTACTTTTATCCGAATCGAGGTTGGGAAAATTATCGTTCTTTTAATAGTCTTAATAGCCAGACAGCAAACTGGGATTGGAATGAGGATGATTCCTATTATTCTCGTTATTATGATCAGATCAATTACTATGGATTTAGTTTTGCCTACTATCACTATGGTCTTAAATCAAAAAAAAGGTCTCAAAAACAAGACTTAGATCTAGTGATGCTGTCTGAAGAAAGTTACAGGGAAGGAGAGGCTCCGGAAGTGGAAATGAAACAGCCTATGCAGGCTCCTGACGCGGAAGACAGAAGTGAGCCGCCTAGTCCTCCAATTCGTGATGATGAAGTAGCCACCACTTTGGAAAAAGATACAAATAAAGAAACAAAAGAAATTCAGATTCGTAAAAACCTGGCAGAAACAGCTTTTTTCTTCCCTCATTTAACTACAGATAAAGAAGGTAAAATTATTATTAATTTTACTATTCCTGAGGCTCTCACCCGCTGGAAAATGATTGGAATGGCCCATACTAAAGATTTAAAATCAGCAGTTGTTTATAACCATTTAGTTACTCAAAAAGATTTAATGATTATTCCTAATGTACCAAGATTTTTACGGGAAAATGATCAAATTACCTTGACTGCCAAAGTTACTAATCTCAGTGATAAAGTCTTAAAAGGTCAGGCTGATCTTTACTTATTTGATGCTTTGACCATGGAACCGATTGCTGCAAAGTTCAAACTGAATCATTCTTCTCAAGATTTTACTTCTCAAGCAGGCCAGAGTGCATTAGTCGAATGGGCTTTAACTATACCAGAAGGTGTACAGGCAGTCACTTACCGGGTAATTGCGAAAGCTGAAAGTTTTTCTGATGGTCAGGAAGCAGTGATTCCAATCTTAACCAATCGCATGTTGGTTACCGAGTCCTTACCTTTACCCATTCGGGGAAAAGAGGAAAAAACTTTTCAATTTAATAAATTAATCGATTCCAATAAATCAGATACCCTAGCTCATCATCGATTAACATTGGAATTTACTTCCCATCCAGCCTGGTACGCTGTTCAGGCTTTGCCCTATATGATGGAATTTCCCTATGAATGTTCTGAACAAGTATTTAGCCGTTATTATGCAAATAGTATTGCGTCTTATATTGCTAATTCCAGTCCAAAAATCAAAAATGTATTTGAAAGCTGGAAAGGTACAGATGCCTTGAAGTCTAATCTGGAAAAAAATGAAGAACTCAAATCTTTGCTTCTACAGGAAACTCCCTGGGTTTTACAAGCCCGAGATGAAGGGGAGCGTAAAAAACGATTAGGTTTATTGTTTGATCTATTTAGAATGAACAAAGAGCTGAATAAAGCATTTCAAAAGTTGAAAAAAATGCAATCCAGCAATGGTGGTTGGCCCTGGTTCCCAGGATTGCCTGATAATCGATATATCACACAGCATATTCTGGCAGGGTTGGGCCATCTGGATAAATTAGGGATAAAAGAGATTAAGGATAAAGCAGATTCTAAAAAATGATCCAACGGGCTATTGTCTATCTGGATGAAAGGATGCAGGAAAGTTATGATTTTTTGATAAAAAATAAAATTAACCTGGAAAAAAATAATTTGAGTTATTTAGAGATCCATTATCTTTATACCAGAAGTTTTTTTTCTGAAATACCAATTAAAAAAGCTCATCAAACCGCTTATCAGTATTGGATCAAACAAGCAGAGACCTATTGGCTGGATTTTAATTTCTATTGTCAGGGCATGATGGCCCTCGGATTACATCGGCTGGAGAGTAAAGGAACTGCCCAGGATATTGTTACATCTTTGAAAGAAAATGCCATTATGCATGAAGAATTGGGTATGTATTGGAAATATCCAGCTGGTTATTTCTGGTACCAGGCACCAATCGAAACTCAATCCTTACTGATTGAAGCGTTTTATGATGTGGCAAAAGATCTAGAAGCAGTAGAAGAAATGAAGATCTGGTTATTAAAACAGAAACAAACATCTGACTGGAAAACGACTAAAGCAACAGCAGAAGCCTGTTATGCACTTCTTCTTCAAGGAACAGATTTATTAACCAGCGATCAACTAGTAGAAGTATCATTAGGTACTTTAAGGATAGACCCTGTTAAAATGGAGAATGTACAAGTAGAAGCAGGAACCGGGTATTTTAAAACTTCCTGGTCTGAAGAAGATATCCAACCAGAAATGGGTAATGTGAGGGTAGTGAAAAAAGATCAAGGGATTGGCTGGGGTGCCCTATACTGGCAGTATTTTGAAAAATTGGATAAGATCACCACTCATCAAACTCCACTGCAACTAAAAAAACAACTCTTCTTACAGATTAATACAGATAAAGGGCCAGTTATTAAACCAATTACAGAAAAAACCAAACTAAAACCCGGTGATTTAGTCAAAATAAGAATCGAACTAAAAGTGGATCGGGAAATGGAATATGTTCATATGAAAGATATGCGGGCTAGTAGTTTAGAACCACTTAATGTGATTTCTCAATATAAATATCAGGATGGCCTCTGGTATTATGAAAGTACAAAAGATGCAGCAACCAATTTCTTTTTTCCCTGGTTGGCCAAGGGAACCTATGTCTTTGAATATCCCTTACGGATAACTCATGCAGGAAGTTTTTCCAATGGCATTACTACTATCCAGTGTATGTATGCCCCAGAATTTACATCCCATTCTGAAGGGGTAAGAATTACTGTGAGTGATTAAGGTTAGATAAGGAGTTTTAGTTTCAATTCATATATGTTGCTGGGATTTCAATTATTTCTTTTGTTTTTTTATTATCATTTTGAATAAAATACTCAATCCAATTAGTGATAAAACAGCAATAATGGAAAGAATAATGATGTTTTTTGTAGTCATTTTACCTCCAAAACGATTGATAAAGCGAAAAAAGTGATTGGCATAAATAATTCTTGGCATATTAACTTTGTTATGTCCGCTAATAAAGGTAATATCAAAAATAATTTAACTCCTGTTTTTATTCTTATATAATATAATAAAAATTTATCTTTTCATTGTCAACCATTTTAAAATACAGATTAATGATTGGATAATGAATTTATTTTTCTAGAAAATAATTTACATGAAGTATTCGTTTTATTTAGCTGTTTTTTTTGCCTGCAATTTTAGAAAACCCAAACAAAATACTGTTGTCAAGCATTAGACTGACAGATTTTAGTGCCAGGCACAATATTTAAGTATAAAATTAACAGGATCTACTCAAAACTTCCTTGTATTCCTTCTCCATTGCCAATAGAACTTCCAAACGCTCTGAAAAGTTGTCACTAAGACTCAAAAATATCTCATGCAGAGTAATCTTCACCTTCCCCTCATAATTCTCCTGTAAGTAATGTTTAATCGAAGAATAAGCATAAGCCCGCGGATTATCCACATATCCCTTACGAACAGAATTATAAGCCATATACCAGAGTAAGGATAAGAAGTATTTGATCGGGTTTTTAGCATGATCAATCACTTTTGAACCATACCGTTCATTAAACACCGGGCCTCGTCTGTTTAAAATTTTATTGACTGCTTTGGCAAAACGGTTGTTGATCATATGCATAATCCTGGATATATCCCCGTTTTTTAGTGTTTTAATAATGAAATGGTAATGATCATCCAGCATTTCATAAGCATTGAGCTGAAAATTATGCTTTTTCTTGGTATATTGAATGATTTGATACATAATTTCCTTGTAGGTTTTTCCTCCTAAGAACTTCTCATAGTTAATGAACCGTGCAAAAATGTGATAGGTAGTGTTTTCCAGAATAACTCGTAATGGGCGCCCCATTTTGTGCTCCTTGTATATAATAATTTTTTATCTCTCATTAGTATTAATGTTTTTTTATTCAAAAAGAATGACAGAGGGAGGAGAAAAATTTTTTTTTTTTTTTTTTTATATTTACGAAGATAATAAGATAACCAGTATAAATCACAGCTGTTTAGCAACTGGTCTTTTGAGGGGGAAATCATTTATTAATGATAAGTTTGATGAAAAAAATTGAAAAAGTTTTGATCATTTTCAAAAAGACTGGAATCGGTATTTTACTAAAGCCGTAGATTCAATAAAAGAGATTAAAGATTAATGTTTAAATTGAATATGCTTTCTTTTTTGTTAAGCATTTTTTTCAAACTACATATTTTTTCCCCTCCTTTCTTTTGATGACAAAAGAAGGGTAGATATTAAATCTTTTTAACTGTTTCTCTCACTATCAATTCTGATGGGATAATGATGGTTTGCCCCAGAGTATCTTTAAAATCGATTTTATGAATGATATTTTTGGCTGCCAAAATTCCTTTTTTTTCAATATGCTGGCGGATAGTGGTGAGGGTAGGATTGATATAACTGGCAATTTTTAAATCATCAAAACCAATGATGGAAATATCATCTGGTACTTTTATCTGGTGATCATAAAAACAACGGATCAATCCCAGAGCCATGATATCTGAGGAGGCTGCAACGGCAGTTACTTCATTTTTGTTCTCTAATATTTTTTCACCAATCCGATATCCACCATCAAAGGAAGTATAATCCTGAAAACAGTAATCTTTGTTGATCTTAATATGATTATTTTTAAGAGTTTCATAATACCCATTACTCCTGACTTTATAGATATTGCTGCCTGATATAAAACCAGTAGCCAGGGCAATATTTTTATGTCCGCAGTCAATTAAATACTGGATAGAAATACTGAAGGCTTGTTCCTCATCACTTTTTATATTATAACAATTTCCTGTCTTTTTTTCTAAATTATCAACTAAAGCTATGGGTATGGTAATACTTTTTAATATCTCTTCTACAAAGGAAAAAGGCATTCCTACAATAATAACGCCGTCCAATTTTCTTTGTTTAATCCAGCTAATACAATCATCAGCCTTTTTAAAACCGGAAATAATAATATCATAGTTTTTTGTAAATGCCTCATGTGCAATTCCATCATAGAGTTCACTATAAAAAGGGTTGTTCTTTAACAGGGTAATAGAAGTAGAAGAGCTATATGTAATCGGTAAAACCAAGCCAATTAGGTTAGAATGCCCTTTAGCTAAAACTCGTGCATGAATATCTACCTGATAATCAAGTTTTTTGATAGCTTCCATTATTTTTCTACCCGTTTCTTCTGTATATTTCCCTTTTTTGTTATTTAAGAAGTTCGAAACTGAAGCAATTGAAACTCCAGCTTCCTGGGCAACTGTTTTGATTGATACATTTCGTTTCATTCAATACTCACTTTATTTATTAATTTGATAATAATTCGCTTAAAGCATTAACAACAAGTGTGGCTTTATCTAGTATTTTTTTATTTCCAATGCCAACGACAAACATTTCACCAGCAAGTGCAGCATCGACACCAGCAATAGAATCCTCAAATACTACACATTCACGAGGATTTATTCCTAAAGCCGCAGCACCTCTTAAAAAAACTTCAGGATGGGGTTTAGCTTTAGCAACCACTGTTCCATCAATGATGGCATCAAAAAGCTTATAAATATTTAAACCTTTTAAAATCATTTTAGCATTTTTACTGGCAGAACCCAGAGCAATTTTTACTCCTTCTCTTTTTAATTTATAGATATAATCTTTTGCACCAGCCAGTAATTGCTTTTCATTAATATCCTCTATCATATCAATATACTTTTGGTTTTTTTCTTTTAATAATTGCTTTTTTTCATTTTCATTAATTTGCATATTTCCCATTTTAAGAATGTAATTCAAAGAATCAATCCTGTTGACACCTTTTAATTGTTCATTATCTTCTTTAGTAAAAGAAACTCCTAGTTTACTAGCAATCATTTTCCAGGCGATAAAATGATAACGAGCAGTATCTACCAACACGCCATCTAAATCAAACAAAGCCC
>JAKSBL010000283.1 GCA_022361115.1 Spirochaetota bacterium
CATTCAAGCCAGTAATAGCTGTTGCAGCTTCCTCTTCATTTAGCATTTCAATAAAACCAAAACCTTTAGAACGGCCAGTAAATTGATCTTCAATAATTTTTGCTGAAGTAACTTCACCATACTCAGCAAATAACTCTGTTAACGCAGGTTCGGTAATGTTGTAGCTTAAATTTCCTACATAAATGTTTTTGGACATAACAATTCCTTGGTAATTTAACCTTTAGGATTTAGCTAAAGGTAAGTAAAATTTAGTTTATCCAGGATAAACTTCGTACTTTTATGATTATTTTGTATCTTAATTAAATGATTAGGAAAGGTTATGATAAGTATATTAATGGATATGCTTTCAAGAACAAAAAAGCGAGCAATGCACTAATCTCTAAACAACAATAAGATTCGAAATAATAAAAAGAACTGTAATTAAAACGGAACATTTTAATTTTACTTAATATAGCAGTTTATTTAATAATTTACAATAAATTTTAAAAAAATATAGTAATTATTTTTTTAACAGGTTTTATTTTGTTAAAAAACTGATAAAATGTTATTCTTTCATTGATCTTGAGATTTTAAAAGATTACCTGGTGAAAAATGTTTTAAAGAAAATTTTCGAGAAAAAATACATTGATCAGGAAGTTTCCTTTTCAAAATAAAAAACTTTAATATTTATCTTTTGGAGTTAATCAATGAAATTATCTAAGTGGCCTGAGGCATTGCCTCGTGAAGGAAATCAACAGTTTAAAAAAATGAAGAGTATTTCTCAATGGTTTGAAATTTATCAAATTAATCAGGAGACCTATGCTATTTTAGAACCCAATCATAGTGAGGAGGTTTTTTCCTTTCTTGTTTTGGGCAAAAATAAGGGTGCATTGATTGATACTGGCATGGGAATTGGTAATATTTTTGATGAAGTTAAGCAGCTAACTCAGCTGCCCATTCTGGTTATTAATACTCATACTCATTTTGATCATACAGGCGATAATTTCAGGTTTAAAGAGATTGGTTGTTTTGATCATGAATATGAGTTAAACAATCTGGCCCAAGGTCATGCTAATCAATTTTGTAAGGATTTTATGTCTCCTCAGGATTACTTCGATTTGCCAAAAAACTTTGATCCTAAAAAATATCATATAAAGCCCTCTTGTGTGACTCACCAATTCAAACATCTGGATCAGGTAGATTTAGGAGATCGTAGCTTGATCATTCATCATACTCCAGGGCATAGTCCAGGCAGTATTTGCATTGAAGATACAAAATATCATATTTTATTCACGGGAGATACTTATTATGCAGGTAACATTTTTATAGATCTTCCAGGGTCCAATCAACAGGATTTTTTTAAATCCATTCAATATCTGAATACTATTATAGAAAACATAGATTTTTTATGTCCTAGTCACAATATAGTTTATGCTTCAAAGGAGGTTTTAATATCCTTAAAGACTGCTCAGGAAAAGATAGAAAATCAGGAAGTCCAATCGAAAGTTCATTCACAATCGATTACTTATTATTTTGATGAATTTACTTTAAGATTACCTAGTAGATAAAGGTTGGATTACCTTCCTTTTACAATATAAGCATCCCGGAAACCAAAATTTCGAATGCCTTTTAACATTTCTTCAGCAGTATTGGGGTCCACTGGACCGACTAAAAGGATATATTTATTTTTTTGTTTTAAACCATATACTGAAGGAATAATTTGTTTAATCAGCTCTAATTTTGCATTGGCTCTATCTGCATTAAAAGTAGTCATAAAGCGAATGTAAACTTTTCCTGGTGCTAACTGAGAATGCCACTCCACATCCCCTTCTAATGTCACTTCATCCTTAAGCTCTGGTACAACTATGTCTGGTTCTTTTTCTGGAGGCGCTTTTACTACTTCATCTTCATCAATGAGAATGGTTTCATGTTCGATATCCGGCTGTACGCTCTCTTCTATAATCGGCCATTCATAATCATCTTCATCAAAAACCAGTTCTTCTCTTTGAGGATACATTTTGCTTTCTTCTAAAGGGGCTTCTGCTGCTTCTTTATCTACATCGGTTTCAGTCTCTCTTCTATCTGGAACTTTATCAGTATCTTCCTGAGGCTGATCAGCACTATCTTTATCCATCTGGTGAGGTCTTTGTTCAGGGGTACGAGTCATTGCCATCTGGGGCTCCAGTTCATCACTGTCCATTATTCGTTCAAATCTTTGAGGTTTTAAGACTTTTTCTGTCTTGGGGATTAACTCAAAATCATGGTCCATTTCAGCATACCTTCTGTTTGGTACTTTATCATCTTCATATTCGGGATAGCCTTTTTGATTCTCATGAATAAGATCCTGCATGGTTTCTGACATTTTTAAAGACTCATCAATCACTAATTCATCTTGATCCGAATCCATGATCAGTAAATCATCTTTTTCTGGTTTTAAATAAGTCTCTTCTTGTGGATAATCTGAGAAATCATAATCACTGTCGCTGATTGCGGTTTCTCTTTCGGGATATGAAGAAGTTTCTTTTTGCGGATATTCTGCAAAATCATAATCGCTATCACTGATTGCGGTTTCTCTTTCCGGATAAGAGGCAGTGTCTTCTTGTGGAGATTTTTCTAAATCCTGATCTGTGTCTAATAGTTGATCATCTAAATCAGGTTGTTCAATTTTATCTTCCTCAGGAACTGCATAGGCTAACTCTATATCATCATCTATCATGGTCTGTTCCATTATTTTATTAGGTGTTTTTTGGGTTTCCTGGTCAGGAAAACGGGTGATTTGATCCTGAGGCTGATCCGGTTGTTCTTCTTTTAAGTCGACATCCAGATCACTAAAGGTTTTTTCTTTTTGCTTAAATGGAGATATTTTATGTTCTTCAAGTGGAGTAAAATATTTTTCATCCTCTTTTACCGCTTGCTGTTGTGTGTATTCCTGTTCATCCGGCCATTTTACATCTGGGAATTTTTTGATGGTCTCTTCATCTATCGATCCTTCTGCAACCAAGCCATTGATAGGAAGGTATTCTGTAGAATTTACATCATTAAAGCTGGCATTTATCACAGCTAAACTGGTTTCCCATTCCATACCAAGTTCTTTAGCTGCCGAAGGAGTTAAAAGCATGAAGTAACGGGAGTCATCCGTAATCCGATCATTAATTTTTACTTCGACTTGTTTACCAGTTTTAATATTGGTAACTGTTACAACAGCCCCCAATCTAAAACCATTACAAGCTGCAGTTAAACTATTACTATTAAAAAATTCTCCACTTTTAGTTTGAGTCCCTTCTTTCAGCTGGTAAGTAGCTAATTGGCCAACCCATTTTTCAGAATAGAGAGAAATATTGATAAAAATCAGGATAAACCAGATTGTTTTTTTCATATCAGGGATTTTCTTCCTTTAAAATAGTCTTACCGGATTTCATGAACACTGTTTTATCCCGGGTAGAATGGATGACTTTTAAGAGCTTTTTTGCAATGTTTTTATCATAAGGGCCGGCTAAAACCCGATAAACCAAGATATCTTGGTTATTTTTTTTCATCTGGTATCTCATCATATAAAAATTAGGACGAACTTCCAAAAAAGGGAGCATTTCTGTTATTTTTGGAAAAGAATTCTGATAATATTCATATGATCCTAATTGAATATAATACTGGTTATCGCCATTTTCTACTATTTTTGTTGCTGCATTTTCTGGCGAGATTACCAGGCTTTGTATATTTAAGAAATCACTTTCGCTTTCTGTTTTTGCCCAGCCTAAAAACTGGAGTTTTAATGAAACTTTATCAATTTTTTTCTCATAAGCATTCGCTAAGAAACTGAATAAATAATCAGGAAGATAAAGAGTTTTTGGTGGAGTCTTGGTCATATAGTATCCGATTTGAATGATAGCCTCTTTACCAGTAACTTCATCAGTGATCCGATATATTCCATCATGTGGCAATATAGAAGAAAAGGCAATATTAAATTTTGATTTACTTTCACTTTCTTGAAAGGTTTTTTTTTTTTTTTTTAAATTTACCCCTTCAAAAGTAATTTTCGCTAAGTTAATTTCTTCTGCTGCTAAATTGAGCAGGTTAATCAAAAAAATAATGATGAAAAAACGTTTCATCCGCTATCCTTATCTATTAGTTCAATATAAAATGATTTTTTCAAAAAAAAATTTGTCATAAAAATAGACAACTCTCTTCTTCTTTTCGGTATTTTTCAATTTAAATTTAAATATTCCTGGCGATAATTTTTAGAATTATGATTTTACTAATAAGTATTGACTAATTTTTTTTGTTTTATTAGTATATATCTACAGTATTTTTTTCTGCTAATTTCTTGAAAATTTTTGAGGTGATGATATTAATATCTTATTATCTGGTGATCAGCAACATTGTAAGCAATATAAAGCTTTTCTCGAAGAAAAAGGATATCATGCCTATGATTATCATGAAGTCATAGCAAATCCCCAAAAAGTACCAAGCTTAAATGGTGCGTTGACATTTTGTCGTGGTGAACCTCACTTAACCCAGGATATTATTCAAAATATTAAAACAAAATTCTCTGGACTTCCCATTTTACCTGTCATTGAAAAAATGAATTTTTTTGTTATTGATTCGTTATTTCAATTAAATTTAGAGAAAATTTGTTTTCAATTTGATGAATTTGATGAAGCATTGGTATTTGAAGAATTACAAGAATTTATCAAAAGTGATCACCAGAAAAAGATAAATGGAAAAAAGCAGTATTTAATTAATTTTTATGAGAATAAAGATATATTTTTTATTGATTTAGCCGGTCCCTTAAAATTAGAAAATTTAAAAGCCTTGAAATTAAAATTTACAGAATATTTAGAAGGAAAAATTAAAAAACTGAAAGGTATTGTCTATATTTTTGAAAATACTGATGAAAATACCTTAAGTTTTAATAATATTTGGGCTTTATTTCGCTTCTGGAAAGATTTAGGAGTGGATTTTCATAAAGTTTATTATTTATCCAATTCTGAAAAAATGTCTCATCAAATCAAAAAATATGTAGAATATTTTGGAGTAAATCATGCTTCAGATCTGTTAAGTATTGTTAAGGCTCTATTTCCCGAAACAAAAAAAATGGATGAAATGAAAGTTTTTGAAATAGCTTCATCTTTGTTACAATCTCAGAATCAAATATCTGTTGCCTAGTAAAAGAATACTAAGATTGATACTGGCAATAGAATGAAATAAGCAGGTTAAAAAGAAATGAATTAAAAGTGATTTCCAGTTATCAATTGACTGGATAAAAAGTGCATTAAAGGAGCAAATTGTGGATAGTAAAATAACTCTTGACTATTCTTATACCTTTCCATTTCTCAATGATCAAAAAGTTGCTCAGTATGAAAAAGCAGTTTTTCAAGCAATGGATGTTTTGTTAAGCAAAAGTGGTGCAGGTAATGATTATTTAGGTTGGATAGATCTGCCAGATAACATGCTTTCTGATGATGAGTTTCAGGAAATATTAAAAATTGGAAACAACATTTATGAAAACGGTGATTTGTTAATTTGTGTAGGAATTGGCGGAAGTTATCTTGGAGCCAAAGCTGTAACGGATGCATTATTACCCCCATTTTATAACCAGCTTAGTAAAGAAGACCGGTCTGGTCCTAGGGTATTGTTTGCTGGCCAAAATATTAGTGGTAGCTGGATGGAAGCAATATTAGAAGAAATGGATCGAGCAGAATCCATTTATGTTAATGTTATTTCTAAATCTGGCACAACAACTGAACCAGGAATTGCGTTTCGAAACATTAAAGCAGTAATGGAGCAGAAATACGGCAAGATTGAAGCTTCTAAAAGAATAATCGCAACTACTGATTCTGAAAAAGGGGCTTTAAAGAAGCTCGCTAACAATGAAGGGTATACAACTTTCATAATACCTGATGATGTGGGGGGGCGTTTTTCTGTTTTAACCCCTGTTGGTTTGTTGCCTATTGCTGCAGCTGGTATTGATATTACAAAACTACTCCAGGGAGCATTGGAAGCTTCTAGATTTTGTAAACTTAAAGATTTAAAACATAATCCTGC
>JAKSBL010000230.1 GCA_022361115.1 Spirochaetota bacterium
AAAAGTTATGCAAAAAACTACACAGTGCAACACAAGATGAATTGATTTACCAATATAAAGTACCTTTTGAAATTGCTGAGACCTTTGCAACTGTGAGTATTATGTTTTTAAAATTTGCTCAGTTTTTTGAGTCTGAAAAAATTCTCCTGCCAGATGTTTCATTAAGAGATAGTTTGCTTTTAGAAATGACCCAAACTTTTGAAAATAAAAAATTTTATCAAAATTTAGATACTCAAATCAGAGTCAATGCTTTAAATGTTGGAAGAAATCTTAATTTTGATGAATCTCATGCTGTAAATGTTACTCAACTAGCATTGAGTATTTATGATCAAATACCTGATATTCATTCCATGGGTTTAAGGGAAAGAAGTTTTTTACAGGCAGCTTCTCTTTTGCATGATATCGGCAAAGGGATATCCAATCGGTCACATCATAAACATTCTCAATATATTATTCAAGCTCAAGACTTTTTTTATTTTGATGAGAATGAAAGAAATATCATTGCGAATATTGCCCGCTACCACCGTCGAAGTGCACCCAAAAACACCCATCCTGATTATGCAATATTAAATCATGAAGATAAAATGATTGTGATGAAACTGTCTGCAATTTTACGTTTAGCAGATAGTCTGGATAATTCTCACATGCAAATGGTTAAAGAAATAAAAATTGAACATACTGGAAATCAATTAATTTTTCATGTTTATATATTAAATAATATGTTTGCAGAAGTATACTCTTTTTTAGGCAAGAAAAAACTTTTTGAAGATTTTTTTGGTTATGAAATTAAATTACAAGTGAGAAATTATGAACCCGCAAAGTAAGAAATATATAAATAACCGGGAACTTTCCTGGCTGGAATTTAATTATCGTGTTTTGGAAGAGGCTTTGGATCAAAAGGTTCCTCTATTGGAAAGAATGAAGTTCTTAGCGATTTTTGCCAGTAATTTAGATGAATTCTTTATGGTTAGAGTTGCCGGTTTAGTTTCACAAGTTGATTCCGATTATAAGCAGAAATTTCCTTCTGGACTTTTAACTGAAGAAGTTTTAATCAAATTAGAAAAAAGAATGAAAGAATTAAATCAAGAACTTTATGCTTGTTATCATCAAGATATATATAAAAAATTGAGCAAAGAAAATCTTTTTATTTATCATGCTGATACTTTGCCTGAAATATATGAACATCAACTTGAAGAACAATTTTTAAATAAGTATTTTTTAATTACCACACCATTAGCTATTGATCAAGCCAGGCCCTTTCCATTTCTCATTAACAAAAATCTTAATCTATTAGTCCAATTGCTGGATCCAAAAAATCAAACCAAAAAAATGGTGATTATACCGATTCCAAAAGAAAAAAGATTAATTGAGATTAGTAATCAAGCAACAAAAACAGAATGGATTTTATTAGAAGAATTAATTAAAAAATTTGCACACCATTTTTTCAAAGGTTATGAAATACTGGATACCATGCTTTTTCGAATAACCCGTGATGCTGAATTAGCAATTGATGAAGAGGAAACTGCTGATTTACTATTAGCTATTCAAGATGAGTTAAAAAAAAGGGAAAGGGGAAGAGCAATACGTTTAGAAATGGAAGCAGATTCGTCTCAAGAGTTAAAAGAGTTTTTATATGATAACATTAACTTTTATTCTGGTTTTGATTTTGAAGTTCAACGGATACTCGATTTTACTGTTTTTTTTGAATTACCAGGGGTAGGCGGTTTAGATCGATTAAAATACGAACCATTAGAACCTGTTATGAAAGCTGAGTTTACTAACGAAAATATCTCAATTTTTGATATTATCAAAGAATCAGATCGATTAATCCACCATCCCTATGAATCTTTTCTGCCTGTTATTCGCTTTATTGATGAAGCGGCTAATGATCCCAAAGTTTTAGCTATTAAACAAACTCTTTATCGAACATCAGGAGAATCTCCAATCATTAAGTCCCTAAAAAGAGCTGCAGAACAGGGAAAACAAGTTACGGTTTTAGTTGAACTGAAAGCTCGATTTGATGAAGCACAAAATATTAACTGGGCAAAACAATTAGAACAAGCTGGTTGTCATGTAGTTTATGGTTTAGTTGGCTTAAAAACCCATAGTAAAATTGCCTTAGTAGTGAGAGATGAACCAGAAGGAATTTGTCGATATCTTCATTTATCCACTGGTAATTATAATGATAAAACAGCTCAGATTTATACTGACATTGGTTTGTTTACATCCAATAAAACTTTTGGCCAGGATGCCTCGGCAATTTTTAATGTTTTAACTGGTTATTCAGTACCACCCCGCTGGAAAAAACTCATTACTGCTCCTCTTGATTTACGTGATTTTTTTTTGAAAAAGATAAATCACGAAAAGGAAAATGCCCGCAATGGTCTAAAAGCAAAAATTCAAGCTAAAATGAATTCATTGATTGATATAAAAATAATTGAAGCCCTTTATGAAGCTTCACAAGCTGGGGTGAAGATAGAATTAATTGTACGAGGTATGACCCGTATTCTGCCTGGTATTAAAGGATTAAGTGATAACATCAGTTTAATTAGTATTGTTGATCGTTTTTTAGAACACTCACGGATTTTTTATTTTTATAATAATGGAGAAGAAGATATATATTTAGGTAGTGCTGATTGGATGGAAAGAAATTTTGATAGAAGAATAGAAATTATTTTTCCAGTTGAAGAGTATTCTTTAAAATCAGAAATAAAAGAAATATTTAAATTAAGTTTAGATGACAATCAACGGTCTCGTATACTAAAAAGTGATGGAACTTACAGCCGCAGGAAAGCAAAATCAAAGCAACATCGTAGTCAGTATGAAACCTATCAGTACTACTTGGCAAAAAACAAGATTTCTAAAGAAAAAAATAAAAAAAAATTTATCCCAAAAACCAGGCCTGACGAGATTTAAGCTAATTTGTTCCATCTTTTTAATCAAAAAAAAATTAACAAAAAAATAATCAAAAATTAATAAAAAACAGCTTGACAGATTCCTATAGATTTGTTATTTTGACCGAGCTTTACCAGCAGGGAATACTCTGGATAAGCACATCAAGTTCTTTGACATCAAAGTTATGATAATTAAATTAAGCCTGTCAATTTAACGTTTATGTTAAATTGCAAGTAAAAGAAGCCAATAGTTATTTTGAGCGATATTGATTAAGATTGACGTTGTGTTTGTAGTGAGAAGCTAT
>JAKSBL010000591.1 GCA_022361115.1 Spirochaetota bacterium
AAAAACAGAAAAGAATAATCTTGAATTGAACATTTATCCTGTTCAATTTCTGTAAATACAAAGTTTTCATTCAGCCATTGATAACAGGGGTGATCATTGGTAAAAGCTAGTTCTACTAATTTTTCACAATGTTCCTTTAATCCGGAAGGCCCAATAATTTGAATATTCTTTTTTATTTGCTGAACAAATAAATTTAATACAAGAAATGGTAAACCAAAACAATGATCCCCATGATAATGGGAAAGAAAAATGGTATCAATTTGCTTGATGGCAATGTTTTGCCTAGATAAAGTGTACATAATATCAGGCGGGGTTTCACAAAGGATATGATCATCAATAATAAATGCATTATAGTAAAGACCTTGATTAATAGCCCCACCATTGCCCAGGATTTTAACTTTCAAAAAAGCTCCTCAGATAAATGAGATCTTTATACAAAACTAAACTTTGGTATAATAAAGATCACAACTGACTAGTTCAAAACCAGATTGAAGATAAAGCTGCAATGCACGTTCATTATCACAATAAACTTCTAACAATATATTGGTTTGTCCATTCTCAAGCAGCAGCTTAGTAATAGATTTTAAAATTTTTCTACCTAGCCCCTTTTTCTGTTGATTTTTACCAACAGCTATTCCCACAATCCAGGCTTCCTGATTATCCAAATAATAACCACCCTGACCTACCACTTGATCCTTGTAAATTCCACGATATATCTGGTAGCTTTTGCTTTTGACTTTCTTTTCAATATTATCTTTTGCTTCTTTCTGATCTAAACCAAAACACTGAGCACTCATCGCAATCAAATCATCAAAAGGGGGAACTGTCACTTCTTTCAAACAAAAATCAGATAAATCATCATCTAAAGCTTTCATTTTTTCCAGATTGAATTTCATCCGATATTCACTATGATGATATGGGCATTTCCAGTGTTCAATCAGGGCTAGACCAGATTGAGATTCTTTTTCACAAACCAGTATGAGGTCCTGGATAGATCTTTTACTCATCTCCTTTTTAATTGCTTTAAGAATTTGAGAAAAAAATCCTTGCCGGCGATATTGAGGGTTTATCATTGCAGCAATTTCCCCTTCTTTTTCATAGGCAGAAAAGAGAATTGCTGCACCAACTAGTTCTTTATCCAGATATAAAAGAAAACAATTATGATCATCAGGTTGTGAAAAATCATTTATTACCATTAATGGATTGGCAATACCATCATATTGTTTACAAAGTTGAAATAATTGCTCCATATGTTGGGCTTGTTGTGCATTAGGCTGATGGACTTCAATCAGTTGAATATTCAATTGTCACTCCCTATTTATTTCTTTAAGCAGTCTAAATAAATAAATGACAAATAGCAATAAAAATATGGCCTTTTCCCGTTTTTGAGTGTGATTTTATTTTCTGGTAAATAACTTTATCGATTTCCGCAAAAGCGGGAATCGATAATAATTGAAAAAGTAATCAAAAAGAATGCTATTGTTTGATTTCGGGAATCACAGATCTGGTTTATTGACTCAATAAGTGAGTGACAAATTTTACATTAAAATAAAAAACCCAGCTTATCAGCAGATAAAGCTGGGTTCAATCCAATAGGTCCTTAAATCTATGTGAAAGATTAACCTCTCTTGAGAGAAAACAAGGGATCGAAAAACTCCGCAATAGCAGACAAATCAATAATTATCTACTCCGGTAGTAATACATATAAAATATTAAATCCAGTTTGTCAACAAATATCTATAATCTAAAGTATTTTTTTTCTTTGATCCATTATTGACTAGGATTCTCAATATCTGTTATAATAATAAAATCGAAAATAATAGTTATTAAGAGGTAAGGACGTGAAAAAAATTTATATTGTAGGTGCTAAACGGACAGCTATTGGTGCCTTTGGAGGAAGTTTTGTAAATGTAAGCGCACCAATGCTTTGTGCGAAAACAATAGAGGCAGGTTTAGAACAGGCTAATTTAAAGCCAGGAGATACAGATGAAGTTATTGTAGGAAATATTTTACAAGCAGGACAAGGTATGGGTCCAGGCCGACAAGCAGCAATTTATGCCAATATTCCTGCTGAAAAATGCGGATATTCTGTCAATATTCTTTGTGGAAGCGGTATGAAATCAGTCATGCTAGGTGCACAAGCCATAAAAGCAGAGGACTCTCAAATTGTTGTCGCTTCAGGTATGGAAAACATGTCTCAAGCGCCCTATTTATTACCTTATCAATCCCGGTTTGGTAGTAAGCTTGGCCATTTTCAAGTAATGGATCATATGATCAATGATGGATTAACAGATGTTTTCAATCAATATCATATGGGGATTACAGCTGAAAATATTGTCAAAAAACACAAAATCTCTCGGGAAGCTCAGGATGAGTTTGCTTATAATAGCCAAATGAAAGCTAAAGAGGCAATTGAAGCCGGCAAGTTCAAAGATGAAATCATTCCTGTTTCAGTAAAAATAAAAAGAAAAGAAGCTTTGATTGAACAAGATGAACATCCCCGTTTTGATACAACAATCGAGTCATTAGCCGGATTACGGCCTGCATTTGATAAAGAAGGCAGTGTAACAGCAGGTAATGCATCAGGAATTAATGATGGTGCTAGTACGATCCTTTTAGCTTCAGAAGATGAAGTAAATAAAAAAGGCTTAAAGCCACTAGCAGAATTGATAGGTTATTCTCAAGCCGGTGTTGATCCTGCTTACATGGGATTAGGCCCGGTACCAGCAATTATTCAGCTATTAGAAAAAACCGGAGTTGACCAAAGTAAAATTGATTTATTTGAACTCAATGAAGCTTTTGCTGCTCAATCTTTGGGAGTTGTTAGAGAACTGTCAGAACACTTTAAAATCAGTGAAAATGATTTATTAAATCGTTGTAATGTCAATGGTGGTGCTATTGCTTTAGGACATCCTATTGGAGCATCTGGTAATAGAATTATTGTTACCTTGCTTTATGAAATGAAAAAAAGACAATCCCAGTATGGTGTTGCAGCCCTTTGTATTGGTGGCGGTATGGGCACCAGTGTTTTATTAAAAAATTGTAATTAACTATTAAGAATCCTTCATTAGAGGCTGCTGGGGTTTTAATACCGCTTAAGCAGTCTTTTTTTTAATAATCCTGATATAATTAAACGGTAAAGCTCCACACTCGAATTAATAGTTTTTCTATAAAAACTATTAATAATTAATTTTTTATAGAAAAAGAAGTAATAGATTTGAAAAAAAAATAATAATGAATTAGAATTGTGTTAGTAAATTAAAAAAATTTGATGTTACCATAAGTTCAGGAGAAAAAAATGAAAATAAAAGCTAAAATCATCCTCCCAATTATTGTTACCGTTTTGGTCCTGCTGATTGTACAGACCGTTTTTAATACAAGTAGTACTGTTAAAGCGAATAAAACAACTTCAGATAAAGAACTGGATAAAAAAGGAAAAACCCTATCTTCCATTGCAGCTTTAGCTGTTGTAGAACCACTATGGAACTTTGAAACAACATCTCTAAAACTGATTAATAAAGCGATTTTACAAGATTCAGATACTATTTTTATTTCTGTAGTGAATGTGGACGGAGATGAAGAAGACCTGCAAGATAAAGAGGTGATGACTGCAGCTGAATATGCAGAAAAATTTTTATCTGAAGGGGACACAAATCTTACAGAAGAACAAATCAAAAAAATTTACAATAGAGAAAAAGCAATGATTTTTGAAATGCCTATTACCAGGGACGGAGAAAGCTTAGGAACACTAACTCTGGGAATAACCAGATACTATCAGGATAAAAAAAATCAAGAAGCTTTAATTGCTACTTTAATTTCCAGTATTATTACTATGATTATTTTAGTTCTGGTAATTACCGGTATTGCCTTTTTTATAGTAACAGTAATTGCTCAACCATTAAAAGATGTTGTTAGAATTCTAAAAGAATTAACCATGGGTGAAGGAGATTTAACCATAAGGTTAAAAGTAAAATCAAAGGATGAAGTTGGAGAAGTTGCTGCCAATTTTAATGATTTTGCCTCTACTTTGCATGCAATGGTGAAACAAATCAAGGTATCTATTGAAGAAACCTTAGGTGTTAGTGAGGGCTTGGCATCATCCTCAGAAGAGTCTTCGGCTGCACTAGAAGAAATCCGGACCAATATTGATTTTATGCGGAAAAAAATTGATACTCTGGACAGTGAAATTAGCAAAGCATTTGAACTCTCAAAAGATGTAAAACAGTTTGGAACATCTGTAAAAGATCAAATCGAATCCCAAACAGAAGATATCAACACCTCTTCTGCTTCTATTGAGCAAATGATGTCCTCCATTCATAACATAACTAAAACAACTGAAGGCAAAATGGAAATTGTTTCCAACTTACAAAACATGGCTGCTGATGGTGAAAAAGAAATGCGCGGAACCATTGATATTATTAAAAAAATTACTGATTCTGCCCGAGTTATCATGGACATGTTAAAGGTGATTAACAATATTGCTGCTCAAACGAATCTATTAGCAATGAATGCTGCTATTGAAGCGGCTCATGCTGGTGAATCGGGAAAAGGTTTTTCAGTTGTTGCTGATGAAATCCGAAAATTAGCAGAAGATACGGCTAATAATTCAAAAGACATTTCTAACTCGATTAAAGAAGTTATCAGCTATATCAATATTTCAGAAAAATCCTCTAATAAAACAGGAGAATATTTCCAGAGTATTCTTAATGGGATTAGTGATGTATCTAATAGTATGACAGAAATCAAAAACTCTATGCAGGAGTTATCAGTAGGCAGTACTCATATCATGGAATCCCTTTCCTCTATCATTGAATCCTCTAAGGTTATTAAAGATGATTCTGCTGATATGGCACAAAAAATTACTGATATTTCTGAATCATTGAATAATGTAAGTATGATCTCCAATGACACTAAAGGCGGTATGGAAGAAGTCAATCAAGGTGTTTCTGAAATCTATCGAGCTGTCCATTTAGTATCAGATTTAGGTATGAAAAATGCAGAACATGTGAATGTTATAGGCAATCTTGTCGAAAAATTAAAAACTGAATAAAAAAATATTCTTAAAATCAACCACAATTAATCCTGAATTTAAGCCGGGGGGCTAATTCAGGATTTTTTTTGTAACAAAAATAAAGCAGAATATTGTAAAAGAAAAATTGCTATAATATAGGTAGGATTAACAAAGTAAACCAAAATTGATGAAAGGTTATCAGGCCCAATCAAACCAATCAGTAAATCAGATAAAACAAAAATCAAGGCGCCAAGAGTAATCATCAGCCGAAATAAAAGAGGCCATTTTTTTAAATAAAGGCTAAACAACGCTATCGAAGCCATTGCACCTAAAAAAATAACATAGGGTAAAAGCGGAAGTGAAGTATAATCTCTGTACACAAAAATAAAAAAAACTAAAATGACAAACAGCAATAACAAAGTAAAATGCCCAATTAAAAAAAACTTTTTTGTTACCCAAAAATCTTTTAAATCAGGTAAAA
>JAKSBL010000013.1 GCA_022361115.1 Spirochaetota bacterium
TATCGTATGCTTCTTCTTCATTGTATCTTTCTTCCAGCTCACCAACCGTTAAAGCCATTCTGCCTAATTGTTGTAAGAAAAATTCACCAGTTCCGGAAGCACATTTATTCCCTGTAAAAACATTATAGATTTTTCCTTTATTACTCAATTCATATACAATTATGGTTTCCCCACCAGCACTAATTAAAGCATTGTACTGATCTTTCTTTTCAATTAATTGATTAACAGAATATTCTACTGCTTCCGGTTCGGTAATGGAGGTTAAGTTAATAAAATTTCTAAACTTACGTCCAGTTACACAAATACGGTCATAGTTATCAATATTAATGCTGTTTAAGATTTGTTCAATGGTACCTTTTGAATCACCATCATGAAACAGGGTTTTTTGTTCTAGTTCAATAATTTTTGAATCTTTTTTTTCCAGTCCAATGATGGAAATAGTAGAAGCACCGGCACATAAACCAAGAGTTTTCATATAAATATTCCTTACTTATAGATCAAAAACTATCCTTCTCATCATACTACAGTTATTCTAAACTTATGTTTATGAATGGATGGATGTAATATATAAATGAAATTAACCAAAAACTGGTAAATTACAATTTAATTAAAAAAATAATAATGGTAAACAGAATCTTCAACATTTTTGATTATTTTGGCTTTTTTAGCCTTTCAGTCAAGATTTTTTTTGTTAAGATTAAGAATATTTACATTTTATATTAAAAAAAAACGCTTTTGGCAACCTTTAAATCGATAAGTTTGCATATTTTTACTTTTTTTAACAAAACTTAAATAATGATATCCAGATCATCCGCACTGTTATCCGGAGGAGAAGGAATGTTTTTTTTGTTGTTTAAAAGCATCATTTTTTTAAAAAAGGGGCACTTTTTTCCAATGGATTGTATTACTATGGATTGGGGCAAAATCTGTTGACAGGTTAAGTCCCATGCTTTACAGTGAAAAATAAAGTAACTGCCCCTTCCTGGCCGTTTTTTTAAATATTTACAAGTATAACAACTACTCATGTTTACTTAAAAATCCTGTCCCAGCGGTAACCAGTATTAAAATAAAAACCACCTTCAGCTAGCCAGGCCAGTTTTTTCCATATCCCTTCTGAATTATTTCCTGTATCAAAATAAACTTGAGAATACAGGACAGTCCCCATCCGCATTTCAGCAGACAAGTAAAGGTTTTTAGATTGGTCAATATTGTGTTTTGGAAAAAAATCCATTCCTCCAACTGCACTTAACCCGATGGGAAAACCATCAATAAATCCCCCATAAATTAATCCTCCCACATAAGGTTCAAAAAAGATATCAGGGTGATTTAAATCAAAATTATATTTTAACATGATTTCTAAAGAAGGCATAATAAAATTGGTTAAATTGATACTAAAACTTAAAGAGAGATCATTGGCAAAACGAAATCCCCAGGCAAAATGAATATCAAGATTAGCTTTGGTTTTTGGTTCAAATACCCTGGGAAAACGGTGCGGGGTTGGCATACCAGAAGTTCCGGGACCGGTGGGCATTTCATTGAGTTGATTGTTATTTAATAAAATAACTCTAAGTATTATCCTGCGGGCCATTTGAGAAATAAAGACTTGGTCTTCTTCAGATAATTCTGTCTGTAGACTATAGATGTTTCTTTTGCGGTCAAAATGATAATTTTTAATTATTCTTTTCTGTTCCTTTCGGATATTTCGATAAATTTCCTGTTTTAACAAAAAGCCGCTAAAACTCTGCAAAATATCTGCAGTAAGGGTGAAGCTTTGTGATTCTTCATTAAACTGATAAGAATTATTAAAGAAAGTTTTCTCCAGATCATTCTTTAAAAGAGGAAGAAATGATGTTTTGTAATCCTCTAATGCAATCGTTTCAGGAATATCAGCCAAACTGGGTCCTTTTACTTGAGGAGCATTATTATAAACACTTGAGGTCATATCAATTTTTAGCAGCGCTCCGGATCGACCCTGGATAAAAAATCCTCGATCAGCAAATAGAGGGGTGGATAATAAAAAAATGGCTAGCAAAATGAACTTTTTCATGGCAAACTCCTTTTCCTTTGTGCTATTTCTCTCTGTTTCTGTAATCTTTTTTTCTTATCTTATTATTAATATAATAATTAACTTTTAAAAGAGAAAGCATTAAAAAAATAACTAATACCCAATCAGGAGTTTTTAAAAAAATAGTTCCAAATTCACTTTTTTGTGTTATACTTTTATAAAGAGTATCTGATTTTTCTTGCAAAATTAGACAATTTTAAAAAAAATTGAAAGATACCACCTTTTAATGATTCGTGTAAAAAAAGTGGAGTAATGAATGAGAAAAGTACTCATTGCAGATGACCGACAGGAAAACCGTTACGTTTTAAAAAATTTTTTTAAATTATTTGGTACATCTGCTGAATTCGATATTGTAGAAGCATCATCTGCAGAAGAAGTAATGAATCAGTTAAAAGAAATACAGCCTGACCTAATTTTAATGGATATCAAGATGGAAACAGAAACAGCTGGTTTAGATGCTGTTAAACAAATCAGAAAAACTGAACCATACAAGGATCTGCAAATCTGGGCTATTACTGCTCAAGCTATGGAAGCTCATGATTTAGAAGACAGTGATAAAGATAAATGCTTAAAAGCTGGTTGTAATGACTATATTTCCAAACCCTTTGATCCAGTTGATTTATTGATGAAAGTTGCGAATTTCTTTTCAGTAGAAATCCCTGATAATGTAAAAAAGAAGATTGGGATTTCCTAGTTATTTTTTCCTCTAATTAAAGTAATCCACTCAGTCTTGTTGAAAAACTCAGGAAATGTTTATGAAGATCCAGTCGTCACAGATTAAATTAGGTATGCCAACTTTAATTGAGTTACAATCCCATAATGAAAACATTGAACTTTGCAAAGAGCTGAACCTAGATTTTATTGAAATCAATCTGAATCTTCCTCAGTATCAGCTTAAAAATTTAAAAAATATTTATCCTGAAAGTGAAGTCAGTTATACTCTACATTTAGCAGAAGACTTCAATCCCTGGGATCCGAATCCCAGGATTCGGCAAGCATACTTGGAAGCTTTTTCTGATATTGTCAATATGGCTAAACAAATGTCTGTTCCAACCCTCAATATGCATATGAATCCAGGAATTTACTTTACCCTGCCAGATAAAAGGGTATACTTATTTCAGCAGTATTTCACTGAGTATCTTGCTTGTACCAAAGAGTTTGCCCTTTATACTGACAAGCTGTTGAAGGGGACAGATATAAAAGTTGTTGTGGAAAATACTGGAATTTATCATTTAGATTTCCTGACAAAAGCTATCTGTGTTTTATTAGAATATCCCTGTTTTAAACTAACCTGGGATATTGGTCATGATCATTCAAGCGGAAATCAGGACTATCCATTTATTAATGATCATTCCTCAGAGGTCATACACCTTCATGTCCATGATGCCCTTGGTCCTAAAAATCATTTACCCATGGGGCAAGGTGAAATTGATTTAACGAAAATACTAAACTTAGTGAACAAAAATCTTGTTTCTATTGTTTTTGAAACAAAAACAGTTCAAGGCTTAAGAGAATCACTGACTTACCTGAGAGATAATCACTATCTGGATTAACAGCGAGACCCTCTAAATCAAATTTGATATTATCCGATAATTTATTAAGTCATATGTCGAGTTTTACTTTTTTTGTCCTTAAGAGATCAAAATTAATGCAAAACTCAGCATCCAGTCTATTAAATAATAAACAGGATAATAGAATGAAAAATAATATATTTGAAGTTATTGTTGAAGGAAATCATTTTAGTGATTTAGTTTGGTCTGCTTCGGTTGCCAAAAAAGGAAAAAAAATCCTTTTTTTGGAAAATATGGTACAAAATGAACATAA
>JAKSBL010000080.1 GCA_022361115.1 Spirochaetota bacterium
ATTACAATGATGATGACGAATATAGATTAAAAATTTATAAAATTTACGATTGATATTATATAGGATAATCGATGAAATTTAAAAACAGAAATATATTTTTCTTATTACTTATATCTCTACTATTGTGCAATTTTGCATTTCCTAGTAGAAAAAAGTCTTATAATGATTCTGATCCAGTAATTATATCAATAAAAGAAAAAAAACTAGAATCATTCAAAAACTATTTAGAAAATTATCACATTGATGCCCAGAATAGAAATGGTAAAACTTTTTTAATGGAAGCATCAAGAAGAAAGAGATTAGATTTTGTTAAATACTTAATTCAAAAAAAAGCAAATATTAATAAACAAGACAATCAAGGCAATACAGCTTTGATATATGCTATTGAAAATGGTAGAGATGATACTGTTTCTTACTTATTGGATAAAAATGCTGATATATACTTAAAAAAAAAAAAAAAAAAAATATTTATATTAGCTTGTGAAAATATTTTATATGAACCTCTTAAAAAGCTAGTTGATAAAGGGATGAACTTCAAAGAATATGATAATTTAGGAAGAAATGCATTAATGGTAGCTTTGTATAAAAACCGTCATGATAGAATAATTGAGTATTTGATTAATTTAGGAATTGATGTCAATGAAAAGGATGATAATGGAGATACTCCTTTATTAATGATATCTCGATTTGCAGATAGTGCATCTCACATGGAAATACTAGTAAAGTATGGTGCTGATGTAAATATTAAAGATAGAAAAGGTAAAACCGCTTTAGATTATGTGAAGGATAAAGGTTTTCCTGATGAAATACACATTCTTTTAAGTGCAGGAGCTAAACTATCTAATGAACTTCCAGAGATTTAAGTAAGTAAGCCTCATAACGGAATTTATCCCAAATGCAATAGCTCTGAGGACTATCATCAAACAAAGGCAATAACACTGTTTATTAGAAAACCTTGCTGATACAGAAAATCTTCCACCAGATAACTGACTGGCGGCCCTGGTGTTGATAAACCAACTATAAAAGGATAGCTGTTTTTAAATAAATTAAGGAAAGCAAATGCAACAGATTACATGGGAAGATTTTACACAAATTGAACTTCGTATTGGAAAAATCATAGAAGCTGATATTTTTAAGGAAGCAAAAAAGCCGGCATACAAATTAATAATTGATTTTGGAAAAGAGATTGGTAAAAAAAAATCCAGTGCCCAAATAACCCACCTTTATACACCAGAAGAACTGGTTAACAAACTAATCGTTGCAGTTGTTAATTTTCCTCCCAAACAAATTGGTCCTATCATTTCTGAATGCCTGGTCACTGGTTTTTACAATGAGAATAATGAAGTTGTTCTTTGTGTTCCTGATAAAGAAATAAAACTGGGAGCAAAGCTGCTCTAGCCAACATTGCTATAGGCTGTATCTGTTTTTTACTCACTCCCCTTTTTTCCTTTCAGCCAATTTTTTATTAATATTTTAAAAAAAAGTGTTTTTTTTGCTGTTTTACCTTGACTTTTTTGCAAAACGGCAGTATTATATATATGTAATTGCACAATTATGCAATTGTACACTTTAAGGAGGTACATATGATTAACCAGGATTACTTATTAATGACAATGAAACAAAATGACATGATCAATGAAGTGAACAAAGATCGATTGGTCAAAAAAGTTAAAAAGCAGCACAAAAAATCTGTGCTGCTTTTTACAAAAGTATTTTTCATCATCTCTAAAAAAAACTATCAGTAATTTAATGAATGTTGTGAAAAAGACTTCATTATTCTCATATCTAAATAATAAATTCATTGTCAAAAATACAGTTTTTTTGTATGATATTCCCTAGTAGAGGGAGCCTGCAATGCCTTTAGAAAGGTTAAATAATCAAGACCGTCTCACCCCATTAGTTAAATTTAAAACATCTACCCTGTTGGAAATGTTGATTAGCCTGCAAACAGCAGTACAACAATGGTTACACCAGGAATGGACAGAAAAAATCAAAGAACATTTAGGGGAAAAATTCTTAGAAAACTTGCGTCAATTCTATCATTCTTTGGATTATGGTTGTGAGTTTATTGAAATGGCACTGGAATACCCGGATCAACAGGATGTTGAAGGATTTCTTCAGCATGCTATAAATTTGAATGACCGTGATTTTATTTTTTATATGCTGGGAAGGATATATAAAAAAGAGGAACTCCCTGAAAAAATTTCTCAAAAATCAATGGAAGCTTTTATAAAAAATCATCCTAATGAATACAGCGATTGTATTCAGCACAATTTTTATTGGGCAGATGATTTACCAGCTGTTAAAAATAAAATGAAAGATATTTTTCTTCATTTTTGGAGAAACTTTTTTAAAGATATTGTTCCTTCATATGAAAAAACATGGATATCCAGCATTCAGGAGAAGCAACACTTTTTGCTCAATTATGGTGGTCCAGCCTTATTAGAATCGACTTCCGGTAAAACAGAATTACCCAATCCGCTACCTATAGATCAACCCTATAAGCAAATCGATTTTATCCCTATTTTTAATGCTGTTAAGAAATCCCGGATGTACTATGGATATGGCAATATCTCTATTCTCTTTAATTGCCGGCAAACTGCAAAACAATCACTGGAAAATGAAGAATTAAAAAAAAATCTTCTCCTGATGTTTCGTGCCCTGGGTGATGAAAATCGATTTAAACTCCTGACCCTAATTGCAGATGAACCAAAACAATACCAATACAATGGGAAAAAACTTGCACAAAAACTCAACCTTTCTCCTTCTGTTGTTTCCCGTCATTTAACTCAACTCCGAGATAGCGGACTCATCGAAGAAATAAAAGAAGATAACCGAAATATAACCTACCGCCTGGTTTGGGATAATATTAATCATCTTTCTGATCATATTTTGCAGGTTTTGAGAGATTAATTTTTTTTGAAAAAGATATATTTTTTGCAACTATCCAGAGGATATTATTGCGAAATTGTTCTCTATAATTTACAATAAAATAATAACCTGAATTTAAATAAGACTAATAAGAAGTGATGAAAAAAACAGATATTGTTTTTCAGGATAAATTATAAGGAACCATTATGCAAGAACCGCATAAAAATCTGCTTCTCCTTGATGATGACCATTTCTATATCAATTCCTTAATTCCGCAATTAAAGAAAAAAGGCTATCAAATTTTTTCTGAAACATCGATAAAAAAAGCAATAGCAAATAGCAAAAATCAATCTAAAATTGACTTAATTCTTACTAGTAATAGTTTTTGTCAAAATGTTAAAAATCTAAAGGCCATTAATAAAGTACTGCAATTACAGGAAATCCCAATTATTCTCATTATTGCCCCTTCTGAAGATGACACTTTTTTACAAACCCGAGGCATGCCGGTATATGGCTATATAGAAAGAAGCTCTGGTATTTTAACCATAGAAGCTTCTATTAAAATGGCAATAAAACAGTTTCAACTAGATCAACAAAACAAAATTCAAATAATAAAATATACTCAACTGTTTGAACAATCCCCATTTGGTATTGCTATCCATGATATCGAAGGAAACTTTACTGATGTCAATCAAAAATTCTGCGATATTCTTGGTTATACTAAAGATGAATTATGTCAACTACACATTTCACAAATTCTTCTTCCAACTCCAGATACAAAGCTAAAAGATCAGGAAGCCAAAAAATCATTGCTAAAAAATGGTTATATTCAATTTGAAAACAGCCATATCACTAAATCCGGAGCAAGAATAGAAGGAGAAATTACAGCCAGAGTCATTGAGTTTAAAAACTCTAAATTTATTCAATCAGTTTTTAAGGATATCACATCCCAAAAACTGACAGAACAAGCTTATCAAAAAGAAAAAGATTTAGCTAAAAAATATCTAGATATAGCCAGTGTAATCATCATAGCAATTAATAATGCTGGTTATATCACACTGGTAAATAACAAAGGGTGTCAAATTTTAGGTTTCCCCCAGTCTGAGTTGCTAGGTAAACACTGGTTTGATACTTTTATTCCTGGTAAAACTAGAGATCAGGTAAAAAAAGTATTTAGTCAATTGATGGCCGGTCAGATCGAACCGGTTGAATATTTTGAAAATCCAATTATTAATAAAAACAAAGAAATAAAAGTTATTGCCTGGCACAACACCATTTTAAAAGACCAGCAAGGAAAAATAATAGGCACTCTCAGCTCAGGAGAAGATATTACAGAAAAAAAACAAAAGGAAAGACAGTTTCAATCAATCTTTGAAATGTCATTAGATTTAATCTGTATTGCTGATATAAATACCACAACCTTTAAAAGGGTCAGTCCTTCTTTTACTCAGACCCTTGGATATACTGAAGATGAGCTCCTTAGCTGCTCTTTTCTTGATTTTATCCATCCTGATGACATACAACCCACTATTGATTTGATTGAAAATGAATTAAAAAAAGGGATCAAAGTTTTAAGATTTACCAATCGTTACCGCACAAAACAAGGCAATTATCTCTTTCTAAATTGGAGCAGCCATCCCGTACCAGAAGAAGGAATAACCTATTCTATCGCTCATGACATTACTGAACGGGTGCATAATGAAGAAGAAATACAGAGTTTATTAAAGGAAAAAGAGATCCTTTTACGAGAAGTTCATCATCGAATCAAAAATAATATGAGTACTATGAAAAATCTGCTTTCTTTACAAGCCATGAAAATAGAAGAAAAAGAAGCAAAAAAAGCATTGAGTGCTGCTGAAAAAAGAATGACGGCTATGATGCTTCTCTATGATAAATTATATCGAAACAAAGATATCAATTCTTTTTCCATTAAAGAATACATTCATACTTTGATTGATAAAATTGTCTATACTTTTCCTATCAGTGTATTAGTCAAAAAAGAAATAGCAGAAATCCCGCTTCCTATACAAACAGCTTCGACTTTAGGCATTATCATCAATGAACTAATCTCAAATTCCATGAAATATGCCTTTCAGCAAAATGGAAATCACGTTTTAGAAATATCATTAGTAAGTGAAAAAAAACAGGTAAAGTTATCGGTTCAGGATAATGGCCAGGGCTTTGAGGTTAATAAAGACACCTATGGCTTTGGTTTAACAATAGTAAATGCCTTAACTCAACAATTAAGTGGAAATATAGAAATAGTCAATAAAAACGGCACACAGTGTATCATAACCTTTCCTTACGATCAATCATAGGTATTCTATAACTTTCTCAATAAAAAACAGACCAAATAATTTAATTATTACTTAAAATCATCTTATTTATTAAAATAAATGTAAACTTTCACCAAGAACAGTAAGTATTTTCTACTTATTTAAACTTTTTATTCAAAAATCTATAATTTTAATATATATTTATAATAAGGACAAATTTTATAAAGTAAATATTTTGACAAATCGAATGTTAAGTTTTATTCTATTAAGGAAAGGTTTTTTAGAATTAAGAGTTTTTATAGTTTTAA
>JAKSBL010000030.1 GCA_022361115.1 Spirochaetota bacterium
AGATTTTTTATATACAATGTATTAACTCTAGAGAATTTATCACATAAATTTTTAAATTTCAACAATTTAGTTCAAAAAAGGGGACTTTTGATGAAGAGGATCACAGAAGACACGGAAAGAAACAGAGATCACGGATAAGAGGTTTTGGAGTCTCTTTTTGTGAACCTCTTTCCTCAATTTACCTAAATGCCTAACACTTCACAAATTATTGAAGATAAAAAAAGCAGAATGATCAACTTTTTGTTAAATCTTCTCTTAATATACCTTACATCTTCATCGAATTATTAACATGATCATAATAGCTATCAGAGGAAAACAAAACCACTGAAAAATCCGTTCAAAATAATATCTTGTTTTCAAGACTGTAGTTCCTGGATTTCTTTTTATTATCCTGTTTTACCAACCGAATAACTTTTTTAATCTTTTTATTCTAATCAAAATTATAAGAAACATCAGTCTAGACATGTTTATATGTTTTTACACATCAAAAACTACAGGCTCAATAATTCCGCAAAATGTATTTGATAAAAATGACTATAATAAATTAATTGAAATTTTAAAAAACAAATTAATTATAAAACACTAGTATTATTTAATTGAATAAATGAGTATTTTGACTTTGTTGATCCAAAAAATAAGAAACTCAGAAAAAATTTTCTTTTATCACAGTAAATAGCACACTAATAATAATTATCAAAATTACTCCTTGATAGGTTTTTAACTTAGATATTGTATTTGTTAAATAAGTTCTTGTGTTTAATTTTTTAATTTTTTCTATTTCTTTTTTTATTTGATCATACACCTCAATAATTTCTTTAACACAAATCTCTTCTTGTTCTACATTTATAATTATTTGATCAATAATTTCTAAATAAATAGCATTATTAGTAATATATGATTGGATGCCAACTTTAATGTTTTCCAAGTCATTTACTGAAATTAACGAATCTTCATTTTCATCAATGCTCTCAAATAATCGAGTAAAAATCACTTCATAATAAAGTGATGCATATATATTATTGAAATTATTATCATATAGTTGAGATCTATATTTGTACAACTTCTTTATGTTTTCAGTTTTATTTTTTTTAATTTTTTCCTCTTTCTTTTCTAAAATGAAAAATTTATCCATTTTTTTTTCTATTCTATCTTTATATTTAGATATTTTTGCAAATAAGTAAATTTCATATACAATCCACATAAAGGAGATTACAAAAATTAGTCCTAATAAAATTAAACCAATTTCTTTAAATAATTCTAGATACTTCATCATCGATTTTTTCTATTGAAAAATAATCATGTGATTTATAGTTAAGATTAATATTTCTGTCTAACTCAATAGTATCAAATATATCATCAATTTTTTTAATAAATCCAGTTTTCACTTGTTCATCTTTAATCTTATCAATTTTTCTTGCAAGGGTACTATATTTTTCAGAAAACATTTTGTCTTTAATATAAAGCCAATTAATTTCATCTCTAATAATATCTACATACTCTTGACTTCCTTTTTTTGGTTTTGCATGAATTGTAGCAAGCCAATAACCAAATATATAACCTGAAATAGATCCAAATGTAATACCTAAAAT
>JAKSBL010000412.1 GCA_022361115.1 Spirochaetota bacterium
ATAATTTTTTTTTAGGATTTTGTATGTACGCTGACTTGCATATTCATACCACTGCTTCTGACGGAACCTGGGACATTGAGGAAGTTTTGACAAAACTTAAAGAGAAAAATATTACTCTTTTTTCTATTACAGATCATGATACCATTACCAATACATTAAAAATGGAAGAAAAATTAAGTGGCCTTTCTTCTTCCATTGATTTTATCAGAGGAGTAGAAATCTCTGCGACTTACTGTGAAAAAGAATATCATATTTTGTGTTATCACTTTGATAAAACCGATACATCCTTGCTAAAATTATTAGCTGAAAATATTAAGCGCAGAGAACAGTATAATATTGATACTATTAAAAAATTAGAAAAAAGGTACTCCCAAATAGCATTGTCCGATTTTAATGCCTTTATGATGGATAACACAAAAGGGGGCTGGAAATCTTTTCAATATTGTATAGAACGGGAGATTTGTAGTAATTTACAGGAATACTTTATTATCATGAAAGAACTGGATTTAAAACTTTATTTTTATTCCCCTCAGCAGGTCATTCAGACTATAAAAGAAGCCGGGGGAATTCCAGTATTAGCTCATCCCAGTGCCCACTTTAAAAGAGAAAAAATGCCTGATGAAGAATTACTAAAATGGTTAAATATGGGAATAGAAGGGTTAGAATGTTTTACACCCTATTGTGATGCAGAAATTAGTCAGCAATACCAGAAATTCTGTCAAAAGAATAATATTCATGTTACCGGCGGCTCAGATTGTCATGGTACTTTCGTAGATCGAAAACTAGGTCAACCATTAATTCGGCGTGAACAGCTAACAATTGAAACCAAAATGACTGGTACTAAGTGAAAGAGAATTTAGATGAAAACTGAAAAATATGGTACCTTAAATCCGGATTTTCCCTTTCCCATTTATAAAACCCCTTTTTTTTATGGATGGGTCATTCTTATTTTTGGCTCAATCAGTTTTCTGTTTAGTATCCCTGGCCAAACTATTGGAGTTTCTCCATATACTGATTATCTTATCCAGGCACTAGGATTATCCAGAACTGATTTAAGCTTAGCTTATTTTATCGGTACTATGTGCAGTGCCCTATTGCTCACTTCAGCTGGTAAGTTTTATGATCGTTTTGGAGATCGTATCATTGGGTCTGTTGTTTGTTTATTATTTGGCCTTGTTTTGATTATTTTATCCTATGTAGATAAGATATTTCAGTCTTTATCTTTCTTTCACAAGATTTTGACTTCTTCACTAACAGCAATTATAATCATGAGTTTTTCATTTTTTATCATTCGCCTTTTGGGGCAAGGGTTAATTACAATGGTTTCGCGCAATATGATCATGAAATGGTTTGATGCACGGAGAGGATTGGCCAATGCAATTTTAGGCACCTGTATTACCCTTGGCTTATCTTCTTCTCCTGGAGTTTTAAACCAAATGATTGAAATGATGACCTGGCAAGGATCCTGGAGATTTTTGGGCTTTACCATTGGAATTCCAGGTGTCCTGATTTTTTTCTTAATTGCCCGGGATTCTCCACAACAATGCGGCCTCCAACCAGATGGTTTGCTAAAAGAAAAAAAACAAGCAAATGATAAACCAAAAGCAGTAACTCGTCACTATACACTTTTAGAAGCACAAAAAACTTTTGCTTTCTGGATTTTTCTTTTGACCAATACCATGTTTGGTTTGATTATCACTGCTTCTTCTTTTCATATTGCTAACCTGTTTGAGCATGCAGCAATGACCAGAAGTCAGGCATTTATTATTTTTTTTCCAGCAGCTGTAATCTCAGTAGTTCTCAACTTCATTGCCAGTTGGGCAAGTGATTTTATAAAATTAAAATATATTTTGCAGGTAGAATTAATGGGTTTACTGCTCTTTTTGTTTTCTTTGTTAATCTTAAAACCTGGTTACCCGGTTATCTTACTGATCATTGGCTTGGGAATGGTACAAGGAATGTTTGGGGTATTATCAACAGTAGTCTGGCCAAAATTTTATGGAATCAAGTATTTAGGAACCATCACAGGCTTTGCTATGGGATTTTTAGTTGCAGGATCAGCAATTGGACCTTACTTTTTTAGTTTGTCTCAAAAAATTTTGTTGTCCTACCATGGAGCAATTGGGATATGTTTAGTCATTTGTATTATTTTATACATATTATCATTTAAAGCAGATAAAGAGGAGGAAAAATGATATTTCTAGACTCAGCAAAAATTGAAGATGCGCAAAAAGCTAAAGACATGGGGTGGATAAAAGGAATCACTACCAATCCAGCTTTATTAGCTGCTAGTAAATTGAAGCCAGAAGAGACTTTAAAAAAACTCATGGCATTGACTAAGGGGCCTTTATTTTATCAGATTACTGCTCATCATTATGAGCATGGATTAAAAGAGGCTTTTCGTGCCAGAGAGATTATCGGAAATCAGATTATTTTAAAAATACCGGCTACACCTTTGGGTTTAAAATTAGCAGCCAGAATGCAGAATGAGATTCCTTTTGCTATTACTTCAATTTTTAGTCCATCTCAAGCATTAGTAGCTAGTGAATGTGGAGCTGCTTTTGCCATTGTTTATGTAAACCGGACAACTCGCCTGTTGGGGGATGGATTAGCTTTGGTTTCAGAAATATTTGAGATTTTGAAAAACACAGAAACTGAAATTTTAGCTGCCAGTATAAAATCTCCAGAAGAAGCTGAACAGTCTATCATTTCGGGAGCCCATCATTTAACCTTACCCCTTGATATCATTGAAAGTTTGCTGGTGCATGAGTTATCACAAAAAACATTTGAAGAATTTACCCAAAAAGGAAAAGGGATATCCATTGATCAGACATAAAGAAATGTCTTGGAATGAGAATAATAATTCTCATTTCAAGACGATTTCATATAAAACATTCATCTCCCAAAAACTGGCAAATTATATGTGAGGAAGGAATCAGCCAGTTTTTCATACCAAAACTAAAAATATGGGTACCTGTTTACTTGTGTTTTTAAGGTATTATCCCATTACAATCATCTAAGATTAGCAGAGCTGTATTGACACTGTCTTTGGAGTTGACTTGAAAAAGGCAGTAAGAAATCAAGCTGATCATATAGTATTTCTATGTTACTATAGATGATTTATTTTTGTCAAGTTGATTTTTTTGGGTTTTTCAAATAATTGTAAAAAAGTAAAAAATAACTCTTTTCTTTTTCAAAAAAAAGATCTACAATTCTGCAATTAATAATTGAAAACTGACTATGATTAAACAATACTTCTGGATTTATTCAACATTTGGAATATTTTTGGCATTATCCGTATATCCTTTATTTGTTTACCTGGATCGAAGAGATAAAAGAAGCAGTGTCAGTAAAAGTTTTTTGTCTTACTCTTTTTATAACTTGTCCCTGCTTTTGATTCATTTATTTAAAAGAGTTTTTCCATTATTTTCTGACTATTTTGTAAATATCAGTTCAATCATCCTGCCCTTACTGATTTATCTCAGTGTGGTTTCACTTTATAATTTTTGTAATCAAATCTTTATTGAATTATATCGAGTGAAAGGCTATCGGATTGTTAAAATATCTACTTATCTGTTAACATCCATAATCATTACTTTATATGCGGCTTTTTATATTACCAATAATATTAAAGTTATAAAGCTATTCTACTTGTTTTTAGCCATTTATGCGGTATTTTTCTCAATACATGTCATTATTAATCAGATCGAAAATAGAGAATTACTGAACAAAAAAAGGGTTGTGGTTTTTACTGGCTTGATTGTCATGATTTTGTTTAATGAAGTTTACCTGATACTTTATTATATCAATAATTCTGTTTTACCTTATTGGATAGTCTACCTGGTTTATTTATTTAATGTTTCCTGTTTTTCCTTTGGTTTAATCAGAGGGTCAAATGAAGATCATGAAAGGTTAATCGAGCTAAATCAGGAACTGGAAAAAAGGGTATATCAACGAACCCAACAGCTAGAAGAAGAAAAAGAAGCAAAAACCTCATTTTTTATCAACCTTGCTCATGAAACAAAAACTCCTTTGACACTGATAAAAAATTATTTAGATAAATACATTCAAAAGCAAGGCATGAACTCAGATTTGCTGGTAATCAAAAAAAATATTGATAAATTAACCCATGATATGGTTAATTTTTTAGATGCAGAAAAATTACAAAAAGGATTGGTGTTTTATTGTCATGATAAAGTGTTAAACATCTCTTCCTTATTGGAAAATAAGCTTGAGTTGTTTTATGAAATAGCACAGAAAAAAAATATTGCAATTCATAAAAACATAGATAAAGGGGTATTTTTAAAAATTGATCCTTATGCTATTGATCGAGTGATTAATAATTTATTAGATAATGCAATAAAATTTACTCCTATAGAAGGACATATTCAAGTTCTACTGATAGCGCGTGAAAATCATTTTATTATTCGGGTTATTGATAATGGTATTGGAATTCCTCAAAAAATGCATTCTGGTATTTTTCAGCCTTATAACCAAATATCAGAGCAGCAAAGAAATATTAGTGGTATTGGTATGGGATTATTTATTACCCGAAGTATTGTTGAGCAATTAAAGGGTAAAATTAAAGTTAAGAGTGAATCAGGTAAAGGTTCTGAATTTACTATTATTTTCAAACGGTATGTCCCTAGTCAAAAGGAAGAAATTATCAAGGATGTACATTTATCTCGTCCAATTGATATCATTGAAACCATTCCTCATAAAGAAGCAAAAATTGTTAAGGGCAGAAAACATATTTTATTAGTAGAAGATCATAAAGATTTAGCCGTTTCTATTCAAAGAGAATTGGAAGAGAAATTTAATGTTTATCTGGCTCATAATGGTCAGGAAGGCTTAGTTCTACTTGAACAAGTGAAGCCGGATCTCATTATTTCAGATATTATGATGGATAAAATGGATGGTTATGAATTTATTAATCATTTACCTGAAAGTTGTAAAACAATCCCTTTTATTTTTATTACCGCATGTACTACTGAAGACGAGAAAATAAAGGGACTCCATCTAGGTGCAATAGATTATATGAATAAACCCTTTTCCCTGGAAGAATTGCGAATTAAAGTGAATCGTTATTTAGAACATACGGACAATATTGAGAAAAGTTTTTTTGAAGATTTACAAGAATTTCGTAAAAACCGGCTCTTTCAAGCCAGCTTTGATGATAACTGTCGTCAATTTAAACTGACTGAAAAAGAAAAAGAGGTGGCTCTCTTTATTGGAAAAGGTTTGTTTAATAAAGAAATAGCCAGAGAACTGGGGATTAGTGAAGAAACAATTAAAAGACATATTAATCATATCTATAAAAAAACCAATGCTGCAAGTAAAGTAGAGTTAATCAATATATTAAAAATTCCTAATAAATAATTTTTTTAAAAAAATTTTTATACATAACCTGAAAAGGGTATGTTCTTCCAATCCTTATAACACCTATAGGTTATAGGCAATACCTCTCAATTCTGTATCATTTTTAACCATAGGAAGGGAAAATCGACAAATCCGTTAAGGATTTGATCTATTTAAAGAAGGAAGAAGATCATGGGGGACTATCTACAATTGAAGACATTATCTGGTTCATATTATCAGGTTGAATTAGATATTATCAAGCGGTACCATCAATGTTATTATATTGATAATGACAACTTTAACCTGATAAAATCCATTCGTTTAACAGAACAGCTTTTTAAAAATTCAAAATATATTAA